>VYCZ01000065.1 GCA_009843675.1 Gammaproteobacteria bacterium
TCTCCAGGGCGCGCTGGTCGGGGGATGAGAATGCGCTTGAAGTATATTATGAGTATTCAAGGCGAATTGGCCGCCATTTCAATCAGTTACGCCGCTCTTCCCTGACCCGGGAGGAAGATGAGGTGGTACAGGCGCTGCAACTGGCTTACCGGAAGATACAGATAGACATGTACAGGATTTTTGACAATCCCGCTACGACGAGCAGGGGTGAGAGGGTGGAGATTCTGGATTTTCGCAATGCCGAAGCGATGTTCGATGAGTTCGAAGAGAAATACCTGAACCTGAAAGCGTTATATACACAACAACTTCAGGAACTGGAACAGACCATCGAATTCTGGACCCGCTATGCGCCGATATTGATCCCCGTGCTGTTCCTGCTGGCCGTCATTATTGTGGCCTTCACCAGCCGGATCATCCGCAACAGCTTCGTGCGACCCATGGCTGCGATCATGGCCGGGGCCACGGAGATCAGCCGCGGTGAACTGGACCACAGGATTCCCGAGCAGGGCGTGAACGAGGTCGCGGAGCTGGCAGGCTCCATAAACCACATGGCCGGTGAGTTGAAAACCAGCCGCGATGCCCTGGTGGAGCACGAAAGGCAGGCTGCCCTGGGGAGTCTTATTCCCGTAGTCGCCCATAATATCCGCAATCCCCTGGCCAGTATCAGGGCCGCCGCGCAGGTATTGGATGACGTTGACAACAAGGCCGAGTTGAAGGAAGGCAAGCAGGCTATCGTCGATACCATAGACCGGCTGGGGCGCTGGGTGAATGCGCTGGTTTCCTACCTGCATCCGTTGCAGCCCGTGCTGAGGGACGTCAGCGTCATTACGCTGCTGGACGGCGCGCTGGAATTACTGCAGGCCAGACTTTCCGAAAAGGCAATGACTGTCCGGCGGGAGTACCGGGACAGGCCGGTTACGCTGAGGGTCGACCCTGATCTGATGGAGCAGGCAATGTACGGTTTGCTGGCCAATGCAGTCGATGCCTCTCCGGACCGCGCCGAACTGTTGATAACGGTAACGGAAGATGAACGGACCGTGACTATCGGCATCCGGGATTACGGACCGGGCCTGCCGTTCGAACCGGAACCGGGCAACCTTGAACCCGGGCCTTCCACCAAGCGCTTCGGTACCGGGCTGGGGATACCCATTGCATACAAAATCTGCCAGAGCCACGGCTGGAACCTGGGTTTTGAAGTGCAGGAGGATGCCGGTACGCTGGTGAGAATTATCGCTCCGAAACAGACATGATCATGCACAGCAACCCACTGGTCACGGAAACCGAAGTACCTCTTCTGGAGAAGCGCGTACTGATCATTGAGGACGAGGCTGTATTCGCCGGCGCCGTGCGCAAGAGGTTGCAGCGCGCCGGGTATAACGCCGAAGTCGCCGGGAACCTGGCACAGGGCGCGGCAAAAATCAGTGAGGCAGCGCCCGACATGCTGCTGCTGGACATGCGTCTTCCCGATGGTTCCGGCCTGGGTTTTCTGTCCCGCCTGCAGGATAACGACGACAATGCGTTTCCGGTGCTGGTGATGTCCGCATACGGCGAGATTGAAGATGCAGTATCGGCAATGAAATCGGGGGCTTCCGATTACCTGAAAAAGCCGATTGACCTCGATGAATTGATGATTACCGTTGAACGGGTCCTGGAAAAGGATGAACTGTCACAGAAGCTGACCTATTCCAGCAAGCGCGAGCAACATGCCCATGAAGGTGTAGAGTTTCTTGGAGAGAGTCCTGCCATCACGGCTATCAGGCAGCAGATTGACCGTCTGAAACAGGTGACCGGCGCCGGTATTCCGCCAACCCTCCTGATACTCGGCGAGACCGGCACCGGTAAGGACGTCGTGGCCCGGCTGCTGCATGCGAACAGCGCCCGCAGCGAACGTCCGTTCGTGCACGTTGATTGCGCAAGCCTGCCCAAGGACCTGATTGAAGCCGAACTGTTCGGTCATGAAAAAGGCGCCTTCACCAGCGCCCATGCTGCCAGGACGGGTCTGGTCGAGGCGGCGGAGGACGGAGTGCTGTTCATGGATGAAATCGGTGAGTTGCCCATGGACCTGCAGGCAAAATTACTGGCCGTGCTGGAGCGCAGGACCTTGAGAAAAGTCGGCACTACCAAGGAACGTCCCGTGGCGGCCTGGATCATCGCGGCCACCAACCGGGATATAGCCGAACTGGTGAACCGGGGCGAATTCCGTTCTGATCTGTATTACCGCCTGAATGTACTGTCAATATCGATCGCGCCGTTGCGCGACCGGGGAGATGATATAATTTTGCTGGCCAGGCATTTCACGGAGCAGAGCGCCAAGCGCTACGGCATAAAATCCGTCGGCCTTTCTGCGCAGGCAGTACAGGCTCTCGGAGCTTACCACTGGCCGGGCAATGTGCGTGAGTTGAAGCACATGATAGAAAGGGCCGTACTGCTGTCCGGGGAAGGTGAATTATCGGCCGAGAGCCTGTCCTTGAGTGCCGCGGCCGAGACCGGAGATCCGTTTAAGCCTGACCTGACACTGGATAACGCGGAACTGATGTTGATTAAAAACGCCCTGGAGAAGTGCAACGGCAACGTTTCCAAAGCTGCCCGGGAACTGGGCATTACCCGGATGGCCCTGCGGTACCGGATTAAAAAACACAACCTTGAATAAGTTTCAGGGGCCTCCGGGGACAGACTTAAAGTCTGTCCCCAGCTGGAATTACCCCGGAATTATCCGGAAGTACAGAATTAACAGGAGAGTGACATGAACAACGACACCAGACAAGCAATCGAGGCGGCCACGTTCCGGCACCTGGTCGATTACCTGCGGGAACACACGGAAGTGCAGAACATAGACCTGATGAACCTGGCCGGCTTCTGCCGGAACTGCCTGTCGAAATGGTACCGGGCAGCCGCTGAAGAACGGGGCGAAGAACTGGACTATGAGCAGGCCCGTGAAATCATCTACGGCATGCCCTACGGGGAATGGAAAGACAGGCACCAGCAGGAAGCGACCAAGGAGCAGGCGCAGGCCTACGCCGCCCGGGCTAATCCTGCCCCCTGAGTTCCTCGACGG
>VYCZ01000331.1:0-1046 GCA_009843675.1 Gammaproteobacteria bacterium
CCCGAGTTCCGTTGCGGGAAGTACCAGGTTGACCGTGTGTTCCTGTCCCTGGTAGCGCAATTCGGCCATGGGAATGAGGCGCCTGCGCGCCGGGTCAACCTGATCTTTTTCCAGGGCCGCATGCCCTCTTCCGCCCAACTCGGCGAAAATGGCATTGATTGACTCCACCTCGAATTGATCCAGGTCCATGACACAGGTCTGGGACAGGTCATGGGTAACATCCACCATCATCATGCCCAGGGCCGAGAACGTGGCGGGCGCGGGCGGAATTACCACCCTGGGAATGCCCAGTTCACGGGCGACACTGGTTGCAACAAACGCGCCGCCGCCGCCAAAAGCAAGCAGGGCAAAATCTTTTGGATGATGTCCCCGTTCGATTGAAATAACCCTGACCGCTCCGGCGATCTTGGCTTCGCTGATGCGCATTATCCCCGCCGCCATCTCTTCCACGGATAGATTCACCGCGCCGGCCGTATCCGAAACGGCCTGGTGGGCGAGGTCCCTGTTCAGCGCCACCTCGCCTCCGAGAAAATTGTCAGGGTCCAGGTAACCCATCACCAACGCGGCATCGGTAAATGTCGCATCCTTCCCTCCCTTTGCATAACAGGCAGGACCCGGCACCGCGCCTGCGCTCTGCGGCCCCACCTGCAGGTGCCCGCCATCGTCAACCCAGGCTATGCTGCCTCCACCCGCGCCGATGGTATGTATATCCAGTGTGGGGATCGCAATAGGCAAGCCCTCAAAACGTTGCTGTGTCTCCACCTTTGGTTCGCCTGCAACGATCAAAGAGGCATCGAGGCTGGTCCCGCCCATGTCGATGGTCACCAGGTTCGGTTCGTCGATCAGCGCGCCGAAAGCCGTCGCCCCGATGACGCCGCCTGCCGGACCGGACAGGATCAGGTGGGCGGGTTCATCCTTGGCTGCATTAACGGTGATTGCGCCACCGCCGGACCGGGTAAGCAGGAACGAGCCTGCAAATCCCCGGTTGTCGAGTTCACTGTCCAGTTTTTCCAGGTACGGCCGCGTCAATGGTTTAATGTAGGCAT
>VYCZ01000331.1:1056-1911 GCA_009843675.1 Gammaproteobacteria bacterium
GGTATACGTCGGCCAGTGTCTCGGCCAGGGCCAGTTCATGGGCAGGATTGATATAGGAATGCAACAGGCAGACCGCCACGGAGCGGACCCCCTGTTGCTTTAACCTTTCACCCAGCGAAGCCGCTTCTTCCCGGTCAAATTCTACCAGCGCTTCCCCCTTGTAATTCATTCGTTCCGTGACTTCAAAGATACGGTAGCGCGGCACCAGCGACTCGGGTTTCCGGTATTTCAGGTTGTACAACGGGTCACGGTCGGTGCGTCCCAGCAGATAAACGTCGCGGAATCCCTTTGTCGTGATAATGGCAAGTTCGGCGCCGCTACGGGTAAGTAATGCATTGAGCCCCAGGGTCGTGCCGTGCACGAAAATTTCCACCCCGGAGAGGTCGGAGCCGGTCTTCTCGATGCCGTTAATTACGCCGGCGCAAGGGTCACTGGGGATTGTCTCCACCTTGTCGAAATGCAGGGCGCCAGTTTGTTCGTCCAGCACGACTACATCGGTAAAGGTCCCGCCCACATCAACTGCAATTCGCATTTCTCGGGGTCATTCCTGTGTCGATATTTGTTTTTCGGAGTTTTATACTATCAGCGGAAAAAAGAAACCGGGAAAAGTCTAACATAATCTCCATACACATCGAGCACAAACACCATGGCTACTGCAACCACCGCAAGCAACGAAGCACAACACATCCTCGCCGCCAACCTGGCATGGGACAACCACGGTTGCATGCCGCTGCGCGGCAACGATACCGAATTCCTTCCGCAACTGGCGCGCTACCGGGATTCCGGTTTCAACGTCGTCTCATTAAATGTGGGTTTCGATGCAGTCCCATGGGAAAATACCCTGCTAGTGATGGC
>VYCZ01000331.1:1921-3049 GCA_009843675.1 Gammaproteobacteria bacterium
CATTCCGTGGGTGTATCAACGATCACCCCGATGATTACCTGTTGATCGAAACCACCGGTGACATAGAACGGGCCGTCGCCGAAGGCAAACTCGGTGTCTTCTTCGACCTGGAAGGCGGCTGCGTCCTGGCCGATCAACTCAGCATGGTGCAGATGTATTACGATCTCGGCGCACGCTGGATGCTGATCGCCTATAACCAGAACAATTCCCTGGGCGGCGGCTGCCAGGATGACGACCAGGGGTTGACCGCATTCGGCCGCGAGGTGCTCAATGAAATGGCCCGGGTCGGCATGGTGGCCTGTTGCAGTCATACCGGCTACCGGACCACTATGGACGTCATGGAGTATTCTTCGATCCCAGTCATTTTTTCACACTCGAACCCCCTTGCGTTGCGGGAGCACAAACGCAACATTACCGACGACGCCATCCGCGCCTGTGCCGCCACCGGCGGGGTGGTCTGCCTCAACGGCGTCGGCATTTTCCTGGGAGAGAATGATGCCCGCTCGGAGACCATTGCCAGGCATATCGATTACGTAGTGGAACAGGCCGGTATCGACCACGTCGGCATCGGCCTGGATTACGTTTTCGACATGGAAGAGTTGATCGAATACGTCAGGCAGAACCCGGACACCTTTCCACCGGAAGGAGGCTACGCCGAAGGTGTAAAATTCGTGGAACCCGAACAGGCGCCGGAGATCGTGGACGCCCTGCTGAGCCTGGGCTACCGGAGCGAGGATATCGCGAAGATACTGGGCGGGAACCTGTTACGGGTAGCCCGCGTTGTGTGGAAATAACACGTTTTCAATCAACTCGCAGGCCAACTGAAAGCCCTCACCGCGCCTTCCGAAACATCAAGTTCGCACTTGACCATCTCTCCCTTGCGGATGATGACCGGCAGCGCCGCGCCGTCACGTTCCAGCAGTGAAATATCTTCCAGGGGATTGCCGTCGACGACCAGGAGGTCGGCGAATGCGCCTTCCCTGATGCAGCCCAGGCGGTCGGGTTCCATCAGTATCTCGGCATTCATCGCGGTGGCCTGGTGCAGTATCTCGAACGGCGTAAATACCTCTTTTCGAATGGTAAATTCGGTACATTGCCGTACGTGCTGCGCGCCCAGCAGGTCCGTGC
>VYCZ01000068.1:0-2401 GCA_009843675.1 Gammaproteobacteria bacterium
ACAGGCAAAATCTATCGTGAAGACCCGCTGCAGATCTCTAACGCGGGATTTGGGAACAGCGATTCAAAGCAGTTGCTGCATTGCCCTTCTGCCTTCATCCGCGGCCGGCCTCCAGTGTTGGAACCCCTCCAGTTCGGAATGCCCGAAGGCGCGGCCGCGCCGGAACCGACCAGCACCCCGTTAAGGAAATCCCTCCGGGTTATTTCCATTTGCGCCGGACCGTCAACCAATCAGCGCAACGGCATGGACGGCAATGCCTTCCCGGTTGCCGATGAAGCCCATTTTCTCGTTGGTGGTGGCCTTGATATTAATAGCGTCCCGGGTCACGTCCAGGTCGGCGCACAGGTTGTCCCGCATGACGTCGATATGGGGGGCCATTTTGGGTTCCTCCGCGATGATGGTGATGTCCGCGTTGATCACCTCATGGGAATTCTGCGCCAGCAACGCCTGCACCCGCCGCAACAGGACCCGGCTGTCGATGTTTTTGAAATCCGCGCTGGTGTCGGGGAAATGCGCGCCGATGTCGCCCAGCGCGGCGGCGCCCAGCAGCGCATCGCACAGCGCATGGATGACGACGTCGCCGTCCGAGTGCGCCAGCAACCCCTTGTCGTGGGGGACGTTCACGCCGCCCAGCACCAGGGGGCGCCCTTCCACAAACCTGTGGGTATCGTAACCGTGTCCGATTCTCATGATGTTTTCACCGAATTAAGGGGTCAGAGTAAAATTTCTGACGAAATTCTTACTCTGACCCCGGAACCCGTCAATTCCGCGGCGCCAGGGGTCAGAGTAAGAAATTCGAAGAATTTTTACTCTGACCCCACCCATCTTTTCAAATAAAATTCCGCCAGCGCCAGGTCTTCTGGCAGTGACACCTTGATATTGTGCGCACCGCCGGGCACGATCGCGGGGCGGTAGCCGCTGTGTTCCAACGCCTGGGCCTCGTCCGTCACCAGCAAGCTCTCTCCCGCCGCCGCTCCAATCGCTTCCCGTAACACTCCGAGCCGGAACATTTGCGGCGTCAGGGCGCGCCAGAGCCGTTCACGCTCCAGCGTCGCCTCGATTGCATGATCCTGCGCAACCTGCTTTACCGTATCCCTGACCGGCTGGGCCAGGACGCCGCCGACCGGATGATCCCTGAGCCCGTCGATGAGGCTGTCGATATCCGTTCCGCTGACACAGGGCCGGGCCGCATCGTGAACCAGCACCCAGTCGCCGTCATCGGCGAGCCCGGCCAGGCGCTTCAGACCGTTCAGCACGGAATGGCAGCGTTCATGCCCGCCGGGCGCAGTAACCACCCGGGGATGGCGGGCCGGCGCCAGGGCCGGCCAGAACTCGTCGCCGTCCGCCACAACCACGACGATACCCTTGATCAGCGGATGTTCGCAGAACGGCAGCATGCTGTGTTCCAGAACGGTGCGGTCCAGTAGTTTGAGATATTGCTTGGGCCGGTCCGCGCCCATGCGCCGGCCGACACCCCCTGCCGGAATGACAGCCCAGAAGTCCGGCTGTCCCGTCACGGCCCGGCAACCGGTTCTTCCAGCGGGGTCCCGGGCAGCAACTCCCGGGTTGACTGGTCCGGGTTGTCGATAATCTGGTAGAACACCTCGTTGGATTTGATCATGCCCATCTCACTTCTGGCCCGCTCTTCAACGGCCTCGAGACCATGTTGCAAATCGATAACTTCCGCGGCCAGGGAAGCATTTCTTTCCCTGAGCTGTTCGTTCTCGTCGCTCAGCTCCTGTTTTGTCTGCTCCAGTTTGTTGACGTCGGTAAGCCCTCCGGGGCTGAACCACAAACGGTATTGCAGCAGCGCCAGTATTACCAGCAGGGTGATAACTAACAGCTTCATGCCGCTCCCTGAACCGGCGTTTCATACGTCCCGCCGCTCAAGTGGCCGAATGCATCCCTGCCAGGATAGCGCGCTTCATTCCCCAACTCCTTTTCGATCCGGATCAGGCGGTTGTACTTGGCCACCCGGTCCGACCGGGACAGGGAACCGGTTTTAATCTGCCGGGATGACGTCGCCACCGCAAGGTCTGCAATGGTCGTGTCTTCGGTCTCGCCGGAACGGTGAGATATGACCGTGGTATAACCGGCTTTGCGGGCCATATCGATTGCCGCCAGGGTTTCCGTCAGGGTGCCTATCTGGTTGACCTTGATCAGGATCGAGTTCGCCACACCGGTGTCAATTCCCTGTTGCAGGACGGCCGTATTGGTCACGAATAAATCGTCTCCCACGAGTTGCACCCGGTCGCCGAACCGCGCCGTCAGGGCCCGCCAGCCGTCCCAGTCGTCCTCGGCCATCCCGTCCTCTACGGTGATAATTGGATAATTCTTCATCCAGGGCGCCAGGTAATCGAGAAACTCCTGCGCACTCAATGACTTGCCCTCGGATGCGAGC
>VYCZ01000068.1:2411-3048 GCA_009843675.1 Gammaproteobacteria bacterium
CCGGCGCAAAGCCTCCTTCGTCCCCCACGGCGGTATTCAGTCCCCGGGCCGCCAACACTGCTTTAAGCGCATGGAAAATCTCGGCGCCGTAACGCACGGCTTCCGCCAGGCTCGTTGCGCCCACGGGCAGGATCATGAACTCCTGCATATCGACGCTGTTATCCGCATGGGCGCCGCCGTTAATGATGTTCATCATCGGCACGGGCATGTCAAAAGGTCCGTCACCGCCCAGGTAACGATACAGGGGCAAACGTCCATCGGCTGCCGCGGCATGGGCAACGGCCATGGAAACGGCCAGTATCGCGTTGGCGCCCAGCCTGCTCTTGTTTTCCGTGCCGTCGAGTTCCAGCATTGCCCGATCGATGCCGGCCTGGTCGCCGGCTTCCATACCAACCAGCTTCGGGCGCAGGATATTCTCTATATTGCTTATTGCCTGCAACACGCCCTTGCCGCGGTAGCGGCCGGCGTCGTTGTCCCTTAATTCGAGCGCTTCCCTTGAGCCGGTCGAGGCGCCGGACGGCGTCATGGCGCTGCCGGTGTTGCCCGCTGCCGTTGCTACTTCAGCCAGGATGGTAGGATTCCCCCTGGAGTCCAGAATTTCGGTAGCCGTTATTCGAGTTATTTTCGACACTAGTAC
>VYCZ01000072.1 GCA_009843675.1 Gammaproteobacteria bacterium
GTGTCAGTACTTTGCGGTCTTCCATAAGCACTTTGCCTTCAACGATGACAGTCTTCACGTCCTGGGCATCTAATGAATAAACAAGATGTGACACGACGTCATAAATGGGGACCAGGTGGGCAGCGTCCAGGGATACCAGGATAAGGTCCGCATGTTTGCCTGTTGCCAGTGATCCAGTATCATCCAGACCGATAGCCGCGGCGCCGACCCTGGTGGCGATCTCCAGAACCCTTATGGCAGGCATGGTCTCAGGGTCCAGCAGGCGGCCCTTGTGTATATATGCGGCCAGGCGGATCTCGTCCCACATGTCCAGGTCGTTGTTGGAAGCAGCCCCGTCCGTACCCAGACCCACCGCGACACCGGCGTCCAGCATTTCAGGAACGGGGGCAAAACCGGATGCGATCTTCATGTTGGACGTGGGGTTGTGGATAGCGCCCACCCCGCGTGCGGACAGAATGGATATTTCGGCTTCCGTCGGCCAGACAACGTGGGCGGCAATGGTCGGGCCATGTAAGAAACCGATTTTTTCAAGATGGTTGATCGATGTCTCCCCGTACATGTCTCCCACTAGCTTGAGTTCGGCCTTTGACTCGGACAGGTGGATCGCAATGCCCACGGAGAGTTCGTCAGCCCGTTTTCTTACGATCTTCAGGTTGTCCGGTGTAATGGTATAGGCCGCGTGAGGCGCAAAGGCAGGGGTGATACGGTTGTTCCTGTTTTTCCACTGCCCGATAAAACTCTCGGCCTTGTTCATTGCATCGGCAAAGTTCTTGGTGTAGCCGCTTTCCTGTTCGATGACGGCAGCACCAATAATCGCTCGCAGGCCGCATTCCTCCATCACCCGGGCGATTTCCTTTGGATGAAAATACATATCCACGACAGTCGTTGTGCCGCCCCTGATCATCTCAAGACAGGCCAGTTGTGTGCCGATACGCACAAATTCTTCATTCACAAAACGGATTTCGGCGGGAAAGATGTATTTTGTCAGCCATTCCATCAGTTCAAGGTCATCGGCAATACCGCGAAAGAGAACCATAGCCGCATGGGTGTGCCCGTTCACAAGACCTGGCATCAGCACCTGGTTTTCACCGGCAATTCGTTTTGTCGGCGAGAATTTCCCGTTAATCGATGCTTGCTCATCGACTGCGATGATGATCCCGTCGTCAATGGCAATGGCGCCTTTATCGATCACCGTATTTTTGTCATCCATGGTAACGACATAATCAGCCGAAACGACCAGGTCAATGTCCTCTGCATTGGCGTACGGACATTTCAAAGCCGGCATCGACAGGGAAATAAGTAACAACCAGGGGTGAATTCTGCTATTCATGACATATAATCTATCAGGAATATCTCATGGAAAGAGAAAAAATAGCGTCCGCATATTGCTTCATACGCCTTGCGGAAACCATACGGCATCGGTTGAAGGCGAATCAGTTAAACCCTTGGCAGCTCTATAGCGGGTAGATATTGCGCGTTGGGCAGCGCCGCCATTTTCCGGTCCAGTGTCAGAACTTCCAGACCGGCGCGTGTATAGTCGTCGGATATGAGGCGATCGAACAGGCCCGGACCGCCGGTCGCCGTCAGCGCCTCAAGGACGGCGCTCCCGTTCAGCGGCGCAATCAGTCCGCTGCTCAAAACCTGCGAGAGAGCCTGTGAAGCATCATGCCTGGATACCTTATAGTGGTGTTGAACGGCGATATATGCCTCACCAATGACTTGGTTTGAGGCAAGGATTTCCGCGCCGGTACCAATCAACCCGGTTAGTTGTTCGATGCAGTATGTATATGAATCAGGCGGCTGTGCGGTAATCAACCGGATTAGGACAGACGTATCAATCCCGTAACGACGGGTCATAAGGTTCACTCCTGAACTTTTCAATATCGAATGGTTCGATAGAGGGATCGATCCTGTCTTTGAGGAAACCCAGTTTGGAATAATCGATGCGCCTGGGCTTTAGAATGAACCCGTCAGCGCCCTCTTTCAGTTCGATTTGGTCGCCCGGACCCACACCTAGCGCGTCCAGCACCCTTGCGGGGAATGTGACCTGACGTTTGGATGTAATCTTTACTATCATCATGGTTCTCCTTACTAATATTTTATTTAAGTAAGGAAGAATAGTCAATTATAATTTGGTCGTAAGGTTTTCTCCACTCTTTGCCGGAATCCGCATTGTGCCGAGTCCGCGGGCGGGACAGATTATGACCCTGGCGGAACCCCGTAATACCAAGTCGAGGAACTCTTTCTCCATCGCTGACTGGAATCCGCCTATAAGCGTAATGTTTTGACTACGAAGCGCGCGAGCAAGATCGTAGATTTTGAGAATGGCGTCACCGGGACAGCGTACGGAACAGCAAAAGCCGATTATCTTTCCCTCAAGCAGGTCGAGGTTGCCTTGTACTGTGATAACAGGCGGGCGTGCATTGCTTCCACAGCGCCACAGCACGGCAGGATATTCTACAGCGTCGGGTTGCAGGGTAATGCAGTTTCTGGCGTCCATGCGGCCTGACTCCATTTCACTCGTATTTGTCTAGGTCGGAGGTGGGGTTATCGTATCCAGTCGGGTTTCTATTCTAACGACACGCTCGCGCAGGTCGGCAAACTCGCTATGCATGACATCGAGCAAGTCGGCGCGCTGCGCCTCCATGGCAACCCGCAGGTCCGTTATCCCCGTGTATAACACCGTCATCCCACCCAGGATCGCAGTTAGCGCAAACGCGTTCATCCACAGCAACAACCGGAATTCACCGCGCCGCACCACGTCGGCCTGGGGCTCCGGCGCCGTCTTTGTCGGGGCCGTTTCAGCACCGGGAATTGCAGTATCAGGGTTCATGGCATGCGTCGTTGTTTCCATCTTATACACCTCCTTCAGTTCAATCAAATTCCAATAAGGCACCCTGTCGTCATCACTCTCCTGGCGGTGACGGCGGCCGGCGCCGGTCCACTCCGGGAAGTATAGACGGCAGCCTAGGCAAAGGCAACTTTCTTTCATATCCCTAATCCCGCTTTGGAAAGTCCAGGAATCAAAAAAGCCTTGCCTGTATAA
>VYCZ01000094.1:0-2337 GCA_009843675.1 Gammaproteobacteria bacterium
GTGTAGTTGTGGGAATGGGCCTCCGTCATGCCGTACCCTGTTTGCGGCTTGATGCCGTATTCCAGCAACTCCGCGGCGACATCGGCCGGCGCCTGTGCGCCGGAAATACGGAAACCCGTGATTTTTTCGGGGGCCTTCTTCTCCGGTTCCTTTAATTCCATCAACAGGTCAACGGCGTGGGCCGGCACGCCGTAGATGAACGTCGCCCCGGTCCTGAGCAGGTCATCCACCAGGGATTCACCCGGGGCAAGCTGGCTTAACACGGCCTCTGCGCCGCTGTACAGCGCAGTGACCATGGCGCCGAAACCGAGATTATGGCTGAACGGACTCAATGTATAAATGACTGAAGCCGAGTTGAAATGCCAGTCCGCGGCAATGGCGCGGGCATTGGCCAGCAGGGTATTGTCGCTGTGCATGACGCCTTTGGGCGCGCCGGTGGTGCCCGACGTCAGCGCCAGGTAGACGAGTGTATCGGGATCCGGTTGCGCCGGCAACGCGGCGATATCCGCCTGGGGCTGCGCCTTCAGAGAATTACCGAAAAGGGGACTCCCGGCATTCTCCGGCGTGAGCGGTTGCAGGGCATAGTGCACGGGAGCGTGCCTCAAGCGCGCCAGTTCGGCATCGACGTCGCACCGGTCCGCACCCGTACCATAGCCCTTCTCGCTGATCAGCGCGGCGGCACGAAAACGATCCAGTATCTGCATGATCTCCGCAACCGTGTGATTGCGGTGTAACGACGGGCAGCAGACGTAGCGGTTTCTCGATCAGGCCAGCAGAACAATCACGGTTTCCAGCCGGTTGGGTAACCAGACCGCCACCTGTTGGCCGGGTTCAACCCCGTTTTCCGACAAATCCAGCGCCAGGTGTTCCGCCGCCGAGACAAGCTGCCGGTAGGTCAAGCGGCGGCACCGATCGCGCACGGCAAACCGGTCCGGCGTCTTATCGGCATGATCCTGAACGATCTGGAATAGGGTCTCATCCTGCCAGAAACCCGCGGCACGGTATTGGCGCCGCTGCGCCGCGCTGTGTGTTGTGATTTTCGGGTTATTCATTTTTCCGCTATTATTCTGTAGCCCATACTATATCGGATCAAGCGGCTTGGAACTGAAAACACACAACCGGTACGCCTACTCTCCCATTTCCGAACGGCCGGATTATGACTGGCCGGAAGGCAAGCGGCTGGCCGTCTATTTCGCCCTGAACATCGAGCATTTCAGTTTCGGCGAGGGCCTGGGTCATACCCCGACCCAGCCTGGCACGCCGCCGGACGTACGCAATTATTCCTGGCGCGATTACGGCCTGCGGGTCGGCATCTGGCGTATTTTCGACCTGTTTGACGAACTTGAGCTACCGGCCTGCCACCTGATGAATACCGCCGTGTACGACTACGCGCCACAGATCCCCGCCCGCATCCGCACTCGCGGGGACGAGTTCATCGGCCATGGCCGCACCAATTCCGAAGAACAGGCAGGTTATTCTGAGTATGAAGAGCGCCTGCTTATCGGGGAAACCACCGAGACCTTGCGCCGGCACGAGGGGCAGCCGCCCGGCGGCTGGATGGGTCCCTGGATTTCCGAGAGCGTGCATACGCCCGACCTGCTGAAGGAGGCCGGTTACCGTTACCTGCTGGACTGGTGCGCGGACGACCAGCCTTTCTGGATGACCACCCGGTCCGGCCCGATACTCTCGATCCCCTACCACATCGAAATCAATGATTCCCCGGCGCAACTGACGCGCCGCCATACCGCGGATGATTTTACCCGCATGGTCACTGCACACTTCGACGAGCAACTGCGCCAGTCCCGTAAACAGTCCCTGGTTTTCAATCTGGCGTTGCATACATTTGTCTCGGGCCAGCCTTACCGGCTCGCGGGCCTGCGGGATATCCTGCTGCACATTCTCAATCACCCCAACGCCGACAAAGTCTGGTTTACCCGCCCCGGCGCCATTTACGATCATATCGTTTCCCTGCCGGAAGGGGTCGTGCCGTAAAAAGGGCAAGTCGCTGCCAACGCTACGTCGAAGACAGGAAGTAATCATTTTTCATATTAAACTGAAAAAAGAATCCTTTTTCAGGGCCAGTAATCGTTTTTCATGAGCGACGCTTGCCTGAAAAGGCGGTTACCTAACGAGCATTCGGTAATGGATTCGAATCGGAAACCATAGTAGCCATTCAATAGTCACAACATCAAAGAAGGTTTCATGGCTGTGCGCTCAAGTTACGTCCCCGGATTTCGCGAAAAACTGCGCCTGTGGAGAACCATATTCATCCATCGCTGGCACGCACCGCAGACGATTGGTGAGCTACATGGACGGCCAAGCGTTGGTATGCGCTTT
>VYCZ01000094.1:2347-3037 GCA_009843675.1 Gammaproteobacteria bacterium
TGACTCAATATCTCTGGCAATACGGCGCATTCGCGGAAAATAAGGACGGAACAGGAAGGGTGGCTGTCCGTGCTGAACCACCGCTAAAAAAAGGACTGCAAGCCACAATCAAGGAACTGGAACGTCAAGCGCCGGGATTGTTGTCCAAGGCGGTCGAGTACGCCATATTCAAATATGGCGCCCCCGACCTGGCAGCTAATGAGGATGTGATACAGCAGCACTCATTAAAGTTGGATGAACTGGCATCTGAACATCCTGCCATCATCGAGTTTGCCGATAAACTATGCCAGTTGCACCGCAATATGCTCCCCTTCTATTTGCAGATGAATTACCTCACACTGGATGAGACCAGGGAGTATATGGCGGGGAGAATACCCATGCTGACGCCGCTGCGTCCCACTGACAAGACGTCACAAGTTGGAAAAGACCCTGTTTTTGTAACCGGCGACCCTGCATCAGCGCTTCTCGATACATTTTCCCAGAATATCTACAATGCCTTATGCTGGCGTGCGCGAGCCGAATTGTTTGAGGTGATGGAGTCAGCGACCGGCACAGGAAAGAATGGAATATGGTCAATCGCCATCGTCAACAATGAGATAAAGAGGTTCTTCGTCACGGATGAAGCCCTGATAAAAACCCTGTCCAGCCTGAATGAACCCGTGTTCCCATGGCTGTGTCGCGCCCTGGCAA
>VYCZ01000363.1 GCA_009843675.1 Gammaproteobacteria bacterium
ATTGAAGCCGGCGCCATGGTCGGTGTGCTGATGGAGGCCGGCCTGGGAGAATTCGGTGATGCCGGTTTTATTGCGGATGTGCTGGAGCAGGTCCGCGCAGGAACCGAGCAGGGCCGGCTCTGGGCGCAGGGCACGGCTGCGGTCGGCGATCATTACCGGGTTAACCGTGTGCCCGTCATCAAGCGCCAAGCTATCAGCGCCTATGACCCGCGGGTGATCGAGGCCACGGGCATTACCATGATGGTGACGGCCCAGGGCGCCGACCATACGGCAGGCAACGTCCCGAAGATGGAGACCGCGGACAAGTCCCTGGACGAGGTCGCCGGCGCCAGCCACGATGCCCAGGTGCTCACCGCGGCAACGGATTCCCTGGGGTTTTGCGTATTCGGCCGCACCGTGACCAATACACAACTGGAGATGATCACCGACGCGATCAACGCCGCGGTGGGGAGTGAACTGGAACCGTCCTTCTTCCGGGACCTGGGCCGGGAAACCCTGCGCCTGGAACGGGAGTTCAACCGGGCCGCCGGTTTTACCGAAGCGGACGATGAGTTGCCCGAGTTCTTCTACAACGAACCGCTGGAGCCCAGTAAACGCGTGGCGCGCTTTCACGCGCGGGAAGTCAACGAATTTGCCGCCGGCTGGTGGAACCGGTAACCATGCTGAACCCCGACCATGCCGGCAACGCGGCGCAGGAAGAATCTCCTTCGCCGGATGTCATGCAACTGGATTTTCAAACTGATCCGCAGCGCTACCGCCACTGGAAGTTGACGATTTCCGGTCCCGTCGCCAGGCTGGAGATGGACGTGGATGAAAACGGCGCCATGTTTCCCGGCTATGAACTGAAGCTGAATTCCTATGATATCGGTGTTGATATCGAACTGTACGATGCCATTCAACGCCTGCGTTTTGAACACCCGGAAGTGAAAACCGTGGTGGTCAGTTCCAACAAGCCCACCATGTTCTGCGCCGGCGCCAATATCCGTATGCTGGCGGGGGCGTCCCACGGCCACAAGGTGAACTTCTGCAAATTCACCAATGAGACCCGGAACGCCATTGAGGATGCCGGGGAGTTTTCGGGCCAGCGCTACCTGTGCGCGCTGAACGGGACGGCAGCAGGCGGCGGTTATGAATTGGCGCTGGCCATGGATTACCTGATCCTGATCGACGACGGCAACGCCGCGGTGTCGTTGCCGGAAATCCCGCTGCTTGCCGTGCTGCCCGGCACCGGCGGGCTCACTCGCATCGTCGATAAACGAAAGGTGCGCCGGGACCTGGCAGACGTGTTCTGCACCGTGGAGGAAGGCGTGAAGGGCCGGCGCGCGGTCGATTGGCGCCTGGTGGATGAAACCGTGCCCAGTTCGCAGTTTGCGCAACGGGTGGCTGAGCGGGCCGAAGAAATGAGCCGTATGTCCGACCGTCCCGATACGGCCGGGGGGGTACAACTGACGCCGTTATCCAGGACCATCGAAGCCGACGGTATCGAGTACGATTGGCTGGATCTGTCCATAGACAGGAACAACCGCAACGTCACCCTGCACATCAGGGCGCCTGACAGCGAAGCGCCGGGCAGTCCGGAACAGGTCATTGCCCTGGGCGACCGGTTCTGGCCACTGGCCCTGGCCCGGCAACTGGACGACGCCCTGCTGCACCTGCGTTTCAACGAACCGGACATCGGCACCATCATCATCACCAGCGTCGGCGCCAGCGATATCGTCGAAGGGTACGACGAATTCCTGCTACGCCACAAGAATGACTGGTTGATACGGGAAATCATCCTGTACTGGAAGCGCACCTTGAAACGGCTTGACCTGACGTCCCGCACCAGCTTCGCCCTGGTTGAACCCGGAAGCTGTTTCGTTGGCCTGCTGGCCGAGTTACTGTTCGCGGTGGACCGCAGCTACATGCTGGAAGGCCGGTTCGAAGATGATGACACGCCGGCGCCGACCATCATGCTGAGCGAAAACAACTTCGGCCCGCTGCCAATGTCCAACGGATTGACGCGCCTGGAAACGCGTTTTCTCGGTGAACCCGGCAGTGTCACAGGCGCAAGGGATCATATCGGCCGGGAACTGGACGCGGCCCTGGCTGCTGAGCTGGGACTGGTCACCTTTACCCCGGATGACATCGACTGGGAGGACGAGATCAGGATGTTGCTGGAAGAACGGGCCAGTTTCTCTCCAGATGCCCTGGTCGGGATGGAGGCCAACTTACGCTTTGCCGGGCCGGAAACCATGGAGACCAAGATCTTCGGCCGACTGACAGCCTGGCAGAACTGGATATTTCAACGACCCAACGCAGTCAGTGACGCCGGCGCGTTGCGCCGTTACGGCACGGGACTGCGCCCCGAATACGATAAAGACAGGGTATGACAATGAGTAACGTAGATTATGACAGCCTGATCCCCAACAACGTCGGACTCGCCTCGGACCGGCGCCTGCAGCGGGCGCTGGAGCAGTGGCATCCGGGTTTTATCGACTGGTGGAAGACCATGGGGCCGGACGGTTTCCAGGACCTGGAAGTGTACCTGCGCACGGCCATCGGTGTTGATCCGGAGGGCTGGGCCCGGTTCGGTTACGTGAAAATGCCGGAATACCGTTGGGGCATCCTGCTGGCGCCTCAGGAAGAAAACCGGCGGATCGCCTTCGGCCGGCACAAGGGCGAGCCGGTGTGGCAGGAAGTGCCCGGGGAATACCGCGCCATGCTGCGGCGCCTGGTGGTCATCCAGGGCGACACGGAACCGGCTTCGGTGGAGCAGCAGCGCTTCCTTGGTCATACCGCCCCGTCATTGTACGACATGCGCAACGTGTTCCAGGTCAACGTGGAGGAAGGCCGCCACCTGTGGGCCATGGTGTACCTGCTGCACAAATATTTCGGCCGCGACGGCCGGGAGGAGGCGGACGACCTGCTGATGCGCCGCTCCGGCAACCAGGACAAGCCCCGCATCCTGGGGGCGTTCAACGAGGAAACGCCGGACTGGCTGTCCTTCTTCATGTTCACCACC
>VYCZ01000039.1 GCA_009843675.1 Gammaproteobacteria bacterium
CCTCAGCGGGGGCGCCGGAAACGACGTATTATATGGAAATGGGTATAACCTGGATGAGGAGGGAAATAGAACAGGCAGTGTCGATGTATTCGTCTTCGACGTCGGCCATGGCAACGACGTCATCTACGACTTTGTCGACAACGAAGACAAAATCGACCTCAGCGCCTTCCACCTGTCCGGGTTTGACGATCTGTTTCTGTTTTCCGATTCTTTTTGGGGAACCACCATCAGCCTCTCAGCTCATGGGGGAGGGACAATTATGTTATTTCAATTCGATATCGGCAACCTGGATGCGAGCGACTTCCTATTCTGAAAACCGCAAGTTCATCCCCCTGTTCGTCCGGCGCAAGCCAGAGTGACGAACGGGGAGGGTTAGAATTCATTGAGGTGTCCCCGGTCTTCCGTTCATTTTCTGCTAGAATACCATGGATAGTATGGGTGTTCTGACTACGCATGTCTTGGATACGGCACACGGCATGCCGGCAGCGGGCATGGCCATCGAGCTGTTTTCCGTTGACGGCGATCAACGCACCCTGGTGAAATCCACCGTCACAAACCGGGATGGCCGTTGCGATGCCCCCCTGCTTGAAGGCATGGATTTCAGGGCCGGCGTCTGGGAGCTGGTATTTCACACGGCAGGTTATTTTACGGAACAGGGAGTTGAGTTGCCCGATCCCCCCTTTCTTGACCGGGTGACATTGCGTTTCGGCATTGCCGGAGCCGCTGAGCACTATCATGTGCCCCTGCTGGTCTCGCCCTGGAGCTACAGCACTTATCGCGGCAGTTGATGCCATGCCCGGTACAAACAATAACGGCGAGAACAACGGAACAATACGTTTCCTGCTGGATGATCGTGTACATGAAGTCGCAAACGTCGCGCCGGCTACCACCGTATTGAACTACCTGCGGGACGTCCTGCAACGCACAGGTACCAAGGAAGGCTGCGCCGAGGGGGATTGCGGCGCCTGCACCGTCGTTGTTGCCGACCTGGACGGGCAACGGGTGAGGTTTCGCTCCGTCAATTCCTGCATACAGTTCCTGCCGACCCTGGACGGCAAGGCCCTGTATACCGTTGAGAGCCTGAAGAAACTCGGCAAAAACGGACTGCATCCGGTGCAACAGGCCATGGTGGACTGTCACGGTTCCCAGTGCGGTTTCTGTACCCCGGGGTTTGTCATGTCGCTGTTTGCACTGTACCGGAACAACGCCGGGCCGATCCGGGCGGAGATTGATGATGCGTTGTCAGGAAACCTCTGCCGGTGTACCGGTTACCGGCCCATCATCAGCGCCGCGGGCAGGATGTACGAGTATGGACCGGATCTTCTTGACGGGCAGAAACTGGCGAGACAACTCGAGGATATCCAGCCCGACGTTTCCCTGGAGTTATCTGAACGGGACAACTCACATTTGCAAGCTGCCGGGCGCCCCGGGGACGAAGCGCGGGGCAAGTTTCATGCGCCCGAAACCCTGTCCGAACTGGCGGACCTGTTGATGCGGCACCCGGATGCCACCATACTGGCCGGCGGCACCGACGTGGGCCTGTGGGTTACCAAGGAATACCGGGAGCTTCCCGCCATCATCTACCTCGGCCGGGTCGGTGAACTGGACTACATCGATGAGACCGAAGAGCGCCTGGAGGTCGGCGCGGCAACAAGTCTTACCGATGCGTTTGCGGCCCTGGAAAAGCACTATCCCGAACTGTATGAAATCATGCGCCGGTTTGCCTCGCCGCCCATCCGCAATGCCGCCACCCTGTGCGGCAATATCGCCAACGGCTCACCCATCGGCGATACCATGCCGGCGCTGATCAGCCTGGGCGCGGACCTGGTGCTGCGGCGCGGCGGCCGCACGCGCCGGTTACCCCTGGACGAATTTTACCTGGACTACCGCAAAACAGCCCTGCAGCCATCCGAGTTCGTACAGGCCGTGCGGATTCCCTTACTGCAGGGAAACGGCGGGCATTTCCGCTCCTACAAGATTGCCAAGCGTTACGACCAGGATATCTCATCGGTTTGCGGCGCATACTGGGTACAGCTCGAAGCGGACGCGGTTGCCGATGCGCGCATCTGCTATGGCGGCATGGCCGCGGTCCCGCAGAGGGCAGGCCTTTGCGAAGCCGCATTGCGCGGCCGCCCCTGGAACGAGACAACGGTCGAGACTGCGATCGAGGCCCTGTCTGGGGATTATCAACCGCTGACCGACATGCGCGCCTCGGCCGCCTACCGCCGGCGCGTGGCAGGCAACCTGCTCAAGCGCTTCTACCTGGAAACGACAGGTGCTGAAGCGGCGAATATTTGGGAATATCCGGGGTCAGAGTAAAAACCCATGATGATGTATATAGAAAGGTGGGGTCGGAGTAAGAAATTCGCCAGAATTTTTACTCTGACCCCATATATCGCAACAGGAGTTAAAGCCGGGATATGGGCACAGTGACGGAAACAAGGGAACTCCCTGGCGCCGGCGCGGCGCTGACCCATGAAAGCGCCCACCTGCACGTGAGCGGTGAAGCCGAATATGTGGACGATCAGCCGGAGCCCAGGGGCATGCTGTTCGCCGCCATAGGCTGCAGTGCAAAAGCCCACGCCCGCATCAGGCATATCGATTTCTCGGACGTTCGGTCCTCACCCGGGGTGGTGGAGATCATCACTGCGGAAGATATTCCCGGTGATAATAATCACGGTCCCATACTGGCGGATGATCCTGTTTTTGCCGGCGATCTTGTTGAATACGTGGGGCAGTCCGTTTTTGCCGTCCTGGCCGATACGGTGAACAATGCCCGCAATGCCGCGCGCCGGGCCAGGATTGACTATGAAGAACTACCGGCTATCCTGGACATAGACAGCGCCATGGCGCAGCAGTCCTTCGTGATCCCGTCGCAGACCATCGAGCGCGGCCGGCCGGAGCAGGCGATTGCCGGTTCGGCTCACCGGTTGCAGGGCCGTTTGCGGACAGGCGGCCAGGACCACTTCTACCTGGAAGGGCAGATCGCCGTTGCGTTCCCC
>VYCZ01000387.1 GCA_009843675.1 Gammaproteobacteria bacterium
CGCCAGCGCCGGGAAGACCAGGATGCATTCGAAGCCGCCCTGGTCAAGGTGCCTGAGGTCATGGAATGTTACCTGATGTCCGGCGAATACGATTACCTGTTGCGCGTTGTCGTGGCGGACGCTGCCGATTATGAACGAATCCACCATGAACAGTTGACTTCGTTGCCCGGTGTCGCGCGGGTCAGGTCCAGCTTCGCGCTGCGCGCAGTGACGAAAAGAACGGAGTTGCCCATTCCTGCCTGATATTTCCGGGCGGTTGTCATATCAACCGTTAGCTATTAGGATCGGTGCCTTGACATAACAATCAGCCAGAAGGAACCATCCATGCCAGCTACAGTCAGCTACGAAGTCACAGACGGCATCGCCGTCATAACCATTGATAACCCCCCTGTCAACGCCATGTCCGCGGCAGTCAGGAAAGGCTGCTGGGAGGCGCTCGACAGGCTGGCGGCCGATGACTCGGCCAGGGCCGCAGTGCTGATCTGCGCAGGCAGGACTTTCATAGCCGGCGCGGACATTACCGAGTTCGACAAACCCATCATAGACCCCTGGCTGCCGGACGTGGTGGAGAAATTCGAGGCCTCGGAGAAACTGATCGTCGCCGCCATCCACGGCACTGCCCTGGGAGGCGGCCTGGAGACGGCCATGGGTTGCCATTACCGCTGCGCGCTGCCGAGCGCAAGAGTGGGGCTGCCGGAAGTCCTCCTCGGTCTGCTGCCCGGCGCAACCGGCACACAGCGGCTGCCGCGCCTTGCCGGGGCGCGCAAGGCGCTGGACATGATGACATCAGGCCGCCAGGCCGGCGCCGCGGAAGCCCTGGAGTCCGGTATTGTCGAAAGACTTGTCGAAGGTGATTTGCGCGCCGGCGCCATTGCCTACGCCAGGGAGTTGCTGGATGGCGGTGCGCCGCTGAAACGGGTCAGCCAACTGGAAATTCATGACGCCGCTGACATGGATGATGAATTTTTTTCCGGCTTTGAGCAACAACTCGCCAGGAAGGCCCGGGGCTTCTTCGCCCCGTTCCGGATCCTGGAATGTGTCCGGGCGGCTGTGAATGAGTCCTACCCGGATGCCTTCAGGACGGAACGGCGCCTGTTTGATGAATGCAAGGCGTCCACCCATTCCCAGGCGCAGCGGCACCTGTTCTTTGCGGAGCGGGAAGTTGCCAAGGTACCTGATGTCCCCAAGATCACGCCCGTCAGGGATATAAACAGCGTGGCCGTCATCGGCGCCGGCACCATGGGCGGCGGCATCGCTATGAACTTCGTCAATGCCGGCATGCCGGTTACGGTTCTGGAAGTGGACCGGGCCGGCCTGGAGCGCGGGCTGGGTATTATCCGAAAGAATTACGGTGTCGCCGTCGACAAGGGGCGCATGACCGAGGCGCAACTGGAACAGGCCATGGGTATGATTACCCCGACCACGGATTATGCGGACCTTGCCGGGGCCGACCTGGTCATCGAAGCCGTTTTCGAGAACATGGATATTAAAAAACAGGTATTCACAAGGCTGGACGAGGTCTGCAAACAGGGCGCCATCCTCGCAAGCAACACTTCAAGCCTGGATTTGAATGAGATTGCCGCAGTGACAGGGCGCCCGCAGGACGTGAGCGGCATGCACTTCTTCGCGCCGGCCAACATCATGAAACTGCTGGAAGTGGTACGCGGCGAACAGACTGCCGCTGACGTTATCGCCACGGCCATGGCCATCTCAAAAAAGATACGTAAAGTGGGCGTCCTGGTGGGGGTCTGCTTCGGCTTCGTGGGCAACCGCATGTTCTTCCCATATATCAGGGAGGCGCAATTGATGATGCTGGAAGGCATCCGGCCGGAGCGGGTCGACCAGGTTGCTTTTGACTGGGGCATGGCCATGGGCCCCCATGCAGTCATGGACCTGTCCGGCCTCGACGTATTCTACAAGTTGAATAACGAGTGGCGGGACCGGCCCGACGATCCGGTTTACTGCCGTATGATAAACGTGCTCACGGAAATGGGGCGTCTCGGCCAGAAGACCGGGGCCGGGACGTACCGCTACGAGGGCCGAAAGGCCGTGCCGGACCCGGAGGTGATGGACATCGCCCGGCGCGAAGCGCAGGCGCTGGGCGTGCGGCAAATCGAGGTCAGTGACGAGGAGATCGTGGAGCGGCTGCTCTTTTCCATGGTCAACGAAGGCGCGCGGGTGCTGGAGGAGGGTATCGCCATACGGCCCGGCGACATCGACGTCATCTTCGTCAACGGCTACGGCATGCCCCGGTACCGCGGCGGCCCCATGAAGTACGCCGACATGGTGGGACTGGACAAGGTACTTGCCGCGGTTGAAAAATACCGCGCCCGCTACGGCGACCTGTGGTGGACGCCCGCCCCGCTGCTGGAACAACTGGCCCGCTCGGGCAGCAGCTTCCGGGAGTGGAACGAGAGCAGGTAAAGACAGATGGGGTCGGAGTAAGAATTTCGCCAGAAATTTTACTCTGACCCCTGCATTTTTACCCTGAACCCTGTTATCCTCTGACCCCTGACATCTGTAACCAGGTATCGATAATGACAAGACGAAACACACACACGCATCTGGCAATTCCGGCCATGGTTGCGGCAATCCTGTGCGCGGATCCCGCGGCAATCCTGAACCCGGCGCATGCCCAGGGCCGCAGCGCCGCGCTGATAGAGGAGATCGTAGTCACCGCGCGCAAACGCGAGGAAAACCTCCAGGACGCGCCCATTGCAGTATCCGCATTCACCGGTGACGCCCTGGACTTCCGCGGCGTAACCGAGCTCGACCGGCTGGACCAGTTCGTGCCCAACCTGGTGCTGAACGAATCACCCACCTACTCCAACGTCACCAATGCCGCGGTGTACATCCGCGGTATCGGCCAGAATGACTTCACCCCGGTCATCGATCCCGGCGTGGGCATCTACGTGGACGGCGTGTACCTGGGCCGGTCCGTGGGCGCGGTGCTGGACATCGTTGACGTGGACCGGGTTGAGGTGCTGCGCGGGCCGCAG
>VYCZ01000215.1:0-1037 GCA_009843675.1 Gammaproteobacteria bacterium
GCACTAATGCGCGTCCCTGTTTTAATCATGGCAAAGGAGCACTCGAAAGTCAACGTTCCAACATAGTTCCCTACAGTTCCCGCCAAATTCCGGGGTCAGAGTAAAATCGTCGATGACATTGGCAACAGCAGAGCCGGTGGTGATTTTACTCTGACCCCACCCATTCCCTGGCGCTAATCATTCATTGATTAGAAGTATCTTGCCAATGTGCGCGCTGCTCTCCATGATGGCGTGAGCCTCGGCTGCCTGCTCCAGCGGGAGTTTTTTGTAGATGACGGGTTTAATCTGCCCGTTTCCGATAAAAGGCCAGATATGTTTTTCCAGGTTGCGGGCAATGGCCGCCTTGTACGGCACAGGCATGGGCCTCAGGGTGGACCCCGTGAGCGTCAGCCGCTTGACCATCAAGGACCGGCAATCGATTTCCGTCTTCCAGCCTTTCAATCCCGAGATGATTGCAATACGGCCGTCCGGCGCGGCAAGCTGTATGTCTTTGTGAATATAGTCGCCCGCGACCATGTCCAGTATCACGTCAACCCCTGCCCCGCCCTGCGCCTCGGTAATCTTCTCTACAAAATCCTCTTCGTTGTAGTTAACGGCCAGCCTGGCCCCGAGTTGTTCGCAGAACCGGCATTTTTCCGGGCTACCGGCCGTGGCATACACCGTTGCGCCCATGGCAGTTGCCATTTGTATGCCGATGGTGCCTATGCCGCTTGATCCGCCGTGAATTAGCAGGGATTCACCTTTTTTCAGGCCGCAGCGATCAAAGACGTTGTTCCAGACTGTAAAAGTAGTTTCCGGCAGCGCGGCCGCGTCTTCCACGGCAACGTTGTCCGGCACCGGCAGGCACAGGGATGCGTCGGCGACTGCAAATTCCGCATAACCCCCGCTATGGACCAGCGCGCAGACCTTGTCGCCCCGTCGCGGCAACTCAAAATCACCATTGGTTTCGATGACCTCGCCGGAAAGCTCAAGGCCGGGAATCTCCGATGCGCCGGGTGGCGGCGGGTACTTGCCCAGGCGTTGCATCACGTCGGGAC
>VYCZ01000215.1:1047-2989 GCA_009843675.1 Gammaproteobacteria bacterium
GGGACGATTGACCCCCGCGGCGCTGACTTTTATCAGGACCTGCCCGGGTCCTGGGGTTGGTATCTCGGCTTCGACAACGGTCAGTACTTCGGGACCGCCCGGTTCCTTTATGACAATATTTTTCATTGTAAACAGTTCACCAGTCCCAACCTTAGCGGGGTTGCATACGGATCGCGCCGTCTATACGGATGGTTTCCCCATTTATGTAATCATTCTCGACAATGCTGACACATAACGCGGCAATTTCTTCCGGTTTGCCCAGACGCTGGGGGAATACGACGGAGGCTTTGAGGGAGTTGTAGAACGCCTCTTCCACGGCATCGAACAACGGTGTGTGGATCAGGCCCGGAGCCAGGGCGTTGACGCGAATACCGAACTCGGCAAGTTCACGGGCCATGGGCAGGGTCATGCCCACGATGGCGCCTTTCGTCGCGCTGTAGGCAACCTGGCCCACCTGGCCTTCGAACGCCGCGACGGATGCCGTGTTGATAATCACGCCGCGGATACCGTCATCCGTGACCGGATCGTGCAGGGCCATCTTCTCCGCTGCCAGGCGCGCTACGTTGAAGGTGCCAACCTGGTTGACCTCAACCACTTTCACGTACTGCTCCAGGGGCAACGGTCCCCGTTTACCGAGGGTCTTTCCCGGTGTGCCGACTCCGGCAAAGTTATTCAGCACATGCACGGCGCCGAATTTATCCATCACGGAGTCCAGCGCCTGCTGTACTGAAGTCTCATCGGCAACATCTACATGGTAATAGGCTGCCCTCTCACCCAGTTTCCCGGCGACAGCCTCCCCCGCGTCATCATTCAAGTCAAAAATGGCCACTGAGGCCCCCTCGGAGACGTAGCGTTCTGCCGTAGCCTTGCCAAGTCCGGATGCGCCGCCTGTGACTACGGCAACTTTTTCTGGTAACTGCATGGTATTCACTCGATTTTTGAAAGGCGATTACCGGGCTCCTTGCCTGGATTGAATGTTATAGTACAGAAACCCGGGCCAGTTTTACAACGACCGACGCAGAGTGGTTAATGCTCACTAATTAAGGCACCACAGTGAAGTTCTCTGCAGCAAAATCAGTATCTAACGCCAGTGCCGTATCCAATCCCAGCCTGCGCATAAGCGTAAAGGAGGTACAGTCGGTGAAACTGTATTTCTGATCGGTTCGATTACAAAACAGTTCCCACGCCATCAGTTCGTCTTCACTTGTGACACGCACCATATCCACTTCATCAGGGTCCATCAGGACCGAACCAACCATGCGAGAGGCATGGTGTCCCAGACGATACAGACACAGGGAGATTATTTCATCGAATACATAGTTTGTGGTTACCAGGCGGCCAGGATATGTTCGGAGAATTTCACTGACGCCTGCATGTTGTCGATCTTTACGGTTGGCGTAGGCAAACCATGCGCTGGTATCTACGAACAGTCGGTCCATCAGCCGTCCTCTGCCCCTGAATAAAGGTGTCTGTCATGCTCCTCGCCATATGAGCCTGCGTCTTCGCCGATACCCTCAATGGTTCCAAGGCGTCTACGCGGAGTTCGTTCAGGTGAGGATAGTGAAGCGCGTAGAATTTCACGTACAAGGGCTGACAGACTGCAACCCTCACGCTCAGCGCGGCCACGCAAGGCTTCATACTGCCATTCTTCGAGTAATAACTGGGTGCGATGCATGGATGCATATTACATCACACATCAGGATACGTCAACATGTGATTCTACATAAGCAAATGTCCAAGTCTTCCTGAGTTTTGCTTAAAAAAAATGCGCCCGTAAAACTTGGCAAATACCTGGTCACCTACGTACAACAAGGGATTGAAACTGATACAACCCGGGGAGACTTCCCATAATCAGTCGTGATGTTATAATCAACAATCAGAATTTAATTTCGTATATAAGAAATATTATGGCTTCAGTTCGAACCGCGGACAGGACGCTGAG
>VYCZ01000196.1:0-298 GCA_009843675.1 Gammaproteobacteria bacterium
ATCTGGCCGAAATGTGTGCACAGGAAAATGAGATCGGGATCGGCCTCGTTTGTGCCGATCCACCAGATTGTACTGTTGACGGGTTCCGGCACAGGCGCCTTTTCCCAGCTTGCACCCCGGTCGCGACTGGTCAACAGCATACCCACGTCCCCGGAAGGAAGATGTCCCACCGACGCAAACATCGTGCCACTGCCGTCTTTTTTCATTTCCAGGCAACGTAAATAAGGCCAGGGAGACTGGGGAACGGGCACATGGCGCCACGATTGTCCCTCATCCGTACTTTTATGCAGCCCGGCTT
>VYCZ01000196.1:308-2984 GCA_009843675.1 Gammaproteobacteria bacterium
GTCCCGGTTCACCGAGAAATACCAGGTTATGGGTATCGACATCCCGCAACCCGTCCACCAGGCGTTCCCAGGTCTCGCCGCGATCCCGCGAGCGGAATACGCCATCAATTTCAATGGTTATCCAGATGGTGTCGCTGTCGTGAGGATCGAACTGTATGGAGGTTACCCGCGTGGTGTTGATAAACCAGCATTCGGTCGCCGCATCCAGGTTACAGCGGCGCCAGGTTGTGCCGTTATCCTCTGACTTGAATATCTCGCCCGGCCTGGTGCCGCAGACAATGAAGTCAGGGTCATCCGGACATCTGGCAACCTGGTGAATCTGGAGATCATCCATGGGTGAAGGGATGTAGTTCCAGCACCCGGTATCATGCAGCCACCGGTACAGGCCCTGGTCGGTGCCGGCCAGAAATTCACCGGGCCGCCGCGGATGGGCAACCACAGACCAGCAACGCGCCTCGTTGTATAAACCGCCGGTCGGGGTCGGCGGCCGGTTCCAGGTCATGCCAAGGTCATGACTGAACCAGACCGCCTGCATGGTTGCGGCAAAGGCTGTAACTCTCATTATGTTTTTATCAACGGATCATATTCACACGTGACAATCATACCGCATCCTGTGCGGGTAGCGTCTCGAAAATCAGAAATCAAGCACCCTTTCAAATCATTATCCCATTACAAAAAATCTTTGACCCATTTCTCTAATGGGATTATACTTGTATGCCTATACTGGAGGAAATACCCATGCGCGCATACCTTCTGAAATTGTCGGCCATATCAATGCTTGTGTCCTGGAATTCCGCAATACTACAGGCTGCAGAGTTGGAAGAGGTCATTGTTACTGCCCAGAAAAGGGAACAGAGCCTGCAGGATGTATCGCTTGCCGTGACGGCTTTCACCCAGGAGGGTATGAGCAGGATCGGCGCCAATAATGTTGAGCGGCTGGATCTGCTGACACCGGGCCTGGAATGGGGGCAGTTCGGACTGGGCGCCAAGGTAAGTATTCGCGGGCAGGGTGTGGCTAACTTTGAAGCGAATACCGACGGACCGGTCGGCACCTTTGTTGACGGGATTTACCTGGGGCGCGGTCAACAGGCGTGGACGATATTATCGGATATAGAGCGGGTGGAAGTACTGCGCGGGCCGCAGGGAACCTTGTTCGGCCGCAATACGACGGGGGGCAGCATCAATATCGTCAGCAACAAACCCACAAAAGAATTTGACGCCAGCGCCAGTGTGCGGGTTGGGGATTATTCATTGTACGAGATCAACGGCATGGTGAATGTGCCCCTGAGCGATACCCTGTCTTCGCGCTTCGTGATCTTTCGCGAGGAACATGATGGTTTCATGGAAAACCAGCATCCCGGCGGCAATGATTACCTGGATGAAGACATGATATTCGGCAGGGCCGCATTCCGTTTTGATAATGATTCCAACCTGATCGTCGACCTGGCATTCGATTACTGGGAGCAGGACAATAACGGCGCCGCATTTTCCGGTATCAAGTTTTTTGACCAGGATGAACCGCACGTCAACACCTGGGCTTCTGCCCTGGTAGGGTTGTCAGGCGCTGACCGGGTGCCGGCAGATACCGATAAAGACTGGAAATTTAACGCCGATACGATATCGCGCCAGGACGTTGAATCCTACAGTATCGTAGGCGTAGTACAGTATGAAACCGAAATGGCCACCTTCAAAAGCATCACGGGTTATTCGGACTATGACCAGTATGCCGGCGGTGAAAGCGATTTCTCCACTTTTGCCCTTGCAGACCTGACACTTGATACGCAGGCCAAGGTCTTCAGCCAGGAGCTTCAGTTGCAGTCAAACAACGATGATTCACGTCTGAACTGGCTGTTGGGGCTCTATTATCTCGATGAGGAAATTGATGAGCTGTTCCGCTTTGACTTTGTGCCGGTTCCCGGGCTGGATTTTTCCACACGCGACGGCAAGGCCAAGGCTCAATCGTATGCAGGCTTCGGTCATGCAGAATATGACCTCATGGATCAATTGCGCATCATTTTTGGCTTTCGCTACACCATTGATGAAAAAAGCTATGACTCTACCGACGTTGCGCGCGCCGATAACCGCGGCACGGTAAGTGGGGATGAAACCTTTGAGGAATTCACCTGGCGAGCCGGATTTGAATACTTTGTCAACGATGAAACCATGGTCTATTTTAACGCGTCCACCGGCTTCAAGTCGGGTGGTTTCAACCGTTTTCAACCGCCGCCCGGCGGCTCGATAGGTGTGGGCCTGGGCGACGTGGCAGTGAACTATGACCTGGTCTTTGCTCCCGAAACGATTACCAACTACGAAGGCGGGATAAAAACAGACTGGCTGGGTAATCGCATGCGGACCAATATCGCCATTTATTATAACGAGATCGAAGACTTGCAGGCGTATGCGTTTGACAACTCCGTGCCCAGTTCCGTGACCACGAATGCCGGTCAGGCCAGTACCCTTGGCGTGGAGTTGGAAAATACGTTCTTCCCCGTGCCGGAAGCGCAAATATTCGCTATGGTCGCCTATATGGATGCGGAATATGATGAATACGGCGCCTTCAATAATGGCTCGCAGAACATTGACGCTTCCGGCAACACCCGGGAATTGTCGCCGAAATGGAAGACGACGCTGACCGGACGCTATGATATTTCCCTTGGTGATATGGGTATCCTGAGC
>VYCZ01000442.1 GCA_009843675.1 Gammaproteobacteria bacterium
TTTCGATTCCGTCGCTGACCATCTCAATCGACGCCAGCAGTTCAGCCCGCATGTCGTTGAGACTGCCGGGTATCATCACGACAATCCGTTCCGGCCTTTTCCAACCGGGCGACTCGCGCACCGGTCGTTCCGCCTCGTCCAGGCGCAGTTGTTCAATGAGTTCCTGAGTCGCCGTGTCGGGCCCCGCAGCTTGCACGGACATGCCCAGCAACAGACAAACTGCCGATAGAGAAACCAGGTATTTCATCTATACCAGCGTATCATGCTGGCCTGCATTGGTCAAAAACCGGACAATGCTTACCATGGCTTCGGTATCGAACCGACAATAACGCAGCAATTGCTCTTCAAGTTCCGTTTTTCTTGCCGGCGTGGTTTCGGGGTTTATCGCTTCGATATAACCATCGGCTGCGGCCATTCCCTCGGCTATTCCCGCCAGCCCGGAGTAATCCATTGCGGCATCAACAGTCGGCGAAACGGCTTTTATGGACCATGACCCCAGCATCTTCGGGTGGTAGTAATGCTGCCTGACTATGGGGTGCAGGTCGACCAGACGTTCGACGATTCCCGCCAGAGGCGCCGCCAGGTCCGGAAACATCTCGACCAGGCTGTTGATGACGCGTTTCTCATAGTTTGTATACATAAACACCGGCCCGCTCGACCCCAGGCATTCAACCAGTCTTTCCGCCAGCGCGCGCATCGGCGGGTCGCCCGACAAATCCAGGAACTCGTGGTGGCGGATATCCTCAACCCCGCCCCCGGTGGCGCCGTAGTCAACATGGCAGGACCACTGCACCGGCACGGATTGATAAGGACGCATCCCCGCCCAGAAGGGTACGGCAGGTCCTATTGTCTCAAAATCCAGGTAATAGCGGGGGTATGCGAATTGATCGAAGGCTTGCCTTGCGCCATCCGATATTTCCGCTTCGCCGTTGCACGTGGCAGCGTGGATGCGCAAGCGTGTCGTACTGGTGAGCGCGTCTGCATCCACGTCCCTGATATCGCGACAGCCGGCGTTAACCCAGTCGGCCAGTTCCGCCTTATTGCCGCCCAGTCCCATGACCGGGTACTCGGCCTGCGCCGGCCAGCAATGGGACGTGAACCCGCACTCATAGGGGCTGTAACAGTGGCCGCCGACCGGCATTTCCGGGACCGCGCCGGTAATGGCGGTCCGGGCTGCGCCGATCAACTCAACCACCTCGTCCTGGAGTTGCTCCGCCCTGGCCGTCAGGTCTTCTTCAACCAGCAGGCCGCGGTAATCAGCGCCGCCTTCGTACACAAAGGCGGTGTCCACGTGGGCAAGGGATATTGTCCTGAGAGCCAGGCCGGCGTTCCTGATCACCCAGTATTGAATGGCGCAGTCCACCTCGTGGTGGGGCTTGACGCTGGCAGCCGCTTTCACTTCGATGGCGCGCCATCCCCCGTCTTCAAGCGGCAGCAGGACATCGGTGCGCACCAGCACCCCGTCATACTGAAATGTGGCTTCATAGATGGGCGCGTCGCGCCCGTTTGCCACCAGTTCAGCCGTCTGCGCCAGCGCTTCACTCAGTCCTGTGGAATAGGGTATTTCCACCCCGTCCCCTGAACCGAATACCTGCTTGGCTATTTCCCCCACCTGATCCCCGGTGGCAAACAACGACTCCGCCATGGAACTCGTCTCGGCCAATTCCGGGTTGTGCACCTCGAGGTGCAGTTTCTTACTGCACTGCCAGGCCGAGATCAGGCGGGATTTGGAGAGGTAGGGTTTGAGGGCTGTATTCACTTCCCTGTCCACAAAGTCGATATAGGAGCGGCGACAATCCGGCTTCCGAGCGGGTAGGTGGCGGAGCCGGTATGAAGCACGACTCCGGCGATGAATTGATCGCTGAGATTATCCCGCAACCATGCCAGGTGACGGGCGTCCTCACCTGAAGGAGCACTACTTGCCTTGATTTCTATCCCAATGATGCGCTGCCCGCGCAGTTCGGCGACGATGTCTATCTCAACACGTCCCCGCTCCGAGCGCAGGTGGTACAGCCTGGGGCGAGCGGCGGTCACGGTAGCTTCGGCCCGAAGTTGAGCAGTCACAAAAGTTTCAAGGAGTCGTCCCATCAGCTTGCCGTCACGCATTACCGTCGCGGCGTCAACGCCAAGCGCCCCGCCCAGTAACGCAGAATCGATCAAATAGCGTTTGGGTGACAGGACCAGGCGCTTGAGACGGTTCGAGGTCCAGGCCGGCAGTTCATCAATTACCATCAGGTTCCTGAGCAAGCGTTCGTAGGCCAGCGCAGTCTTGCGGTTGATGCCGGCGGCGTCATAAAGGGTCTTATGTTCTGCAAGGCCAGCGGAGTTGAGCGCATACGCCTCAAAGTAGCGCCCGAGGCGGGCCGGGTCACGGCTGCCGTTGAGCGTCAGCGCGTCGCGGGTCAATAGTTGTTCAACGTAACTTTCCAGCCAGCGCTCGCGCACGCGCCCGGATAATGCCAATGCCGCTTCGGGGAACCCTCCTTGTAATGCCAGGTCGATATAACCGCGTAAATCGGGCGTATCGGAGGAGGGCGCGAGTTCCTCACCGGCAACCAGCCGGTCCACCAAGGGCTGAGCGGCATTGCCTGTCTGCTCGGCGACGGTCAACGGGTACATCGGGACTCGCACCACTCTCCCTGTTCCAGGCCAGGTCTCCGTTTCAATATCGGCGCGTACGGAGCCGGTCAGCAGGTAACGACCGGGGCTACTGTCAGAGTCCACCGCCCGTTTAACGGCGCCCAGCACTTCCGGCACAGCCTGCCACTCGTCGAGCAATACCGGCTCCGGCAGATCTCGCAAAGCGACGTCGGGGTTGGCGCGAAACGCTGCGGCTTCATCGGCACGATCAAGTCGCACAACCCTGGTCGCGTACCGAGCAGCCGTAGTCGTTTTGCCTGTGGCCCTGGGTCCCACGACCAGCAGGGCAGGCAATTCGGACAGAAGTTCCGCCAGCAGCGGATCTATTAAGCGGGGCCTGTAG
>VYCZ01000315.1:0-5339 GCA_009843675.1 Gammaproteobacteria bacterium
TTGACGAACATGGGATTGAGTATCTTGTCCCTGAACTCGCCTGAGAACCTGCCGAAGTTGAGAAGGGCGCCCATGCTGACGTAGTTGTAAGGGGTGAGCGCGTTGAGCAGGCGCGACCTGGACCGGTTGAGCCGGCCGAACCGTTTCAGGCGCCTGAGCAGTTTCTGGAACTTCCTGATCTCCGGTTGCAACTGCCGCCTGATGTCGGAATCGAAATCGTGCGCGTAGGTGCCGCCGCGGTACTTCACGCTGTAACTGAACCGGGTATCGACCAGGTCGATACCGTGCTGCTGCATGAACAGGAGGATATGATGGTATACCGAGGGAATGCACGCGGTGACGGAAATATCGAACGGGATGGAGGACCCGTCATCCTGCGGCATGTCAACGGTCACGGCGTTGCCGCCGACCCGGGACTGCGCTTCGTACAGCCGGAAATCGAACCGGTCCGGGTGCCGGTGCAAGGCCCAGGCAACCCCGAGGCCCGAAACTCCGGCGCCGATGATGGCGATTTTTTTCGGCCCGTCCATGCCTGCGGATTCACTCATGCCTGCTACTCTAAAGAATTAAGGGGTCAGAGTAAAATTTCTGACGAAATTCTTACTCCGACCCCGAGACTTCCGCCAATCCTGCGGGTTGACAAGCCTATGATTTTTCGATACAATATGCCGAAGTTTTGAACAGTCAGTACCGGTTCAGAGTCCCCCTGATAATAACGCGTGAAGCTGAAACAAGAACCTTGAAACGCGAGCCGCAAAACCGTAACAGACCAAACCCGGAAGCAGACCGACTTTATCATTAGAGTATCAAATGGCATTGGGATCAAGCACACCTGAGGACGCATCGGCAGCACCCGTTTTCCTGACCGGCTCGGCCGGACACGTGGGCGCGAACCTGTTGCGCCGGCTGCTGGACGGCGGCGTCCGGGTGCGGGTGCTGCTGAGGCACGAGGACAATAACGAAGGGCTGGAAGGCCTCGATGTCGAACGCGTGTACGGCGATATCCGGGATTTGAATGACACCCGGCGCGCGCTTGAGGGCTGCCAGGGCGTCTACCACGTCGCGGCGCTGATCTCGACCATCGAGGGCAACCGGGCCCATCGCCGCAACGTGTTCGAGTGCAACGTTGTCGGCACCCGCAACGTGCTGCAGGCAGCGCGGGAAGCGGAAGCAGGACGGGTGGTGGTGACAGGCTCGTTCAGCGCGGTCGGATACGACCTGGACAATCCGTCCGCGCCCAGCAACGAGACGATGCAGTTCTACCCCATGGAGCGCACCATGCCCTACGAGCGCAGCAAGTCACTCGTCGAGAACGAGTGCTGGCGCGCCGCGGCGACAGGACAGGATGTCGTGGTCGCCACCTGCTGTGCGGTGGTCGGGGGGAATGACTACTTCCCTTCGCGCCTGGGCAGGACCCTGTGCGACTATACCAACGGCAAACTCCGCGCCTACATCGACGGCGGTTTCGAGTTTGTCGCGGCCAGGGATATCGTAGAAGGGCACCTGTTGTGCATGCACAAGGGACGCTCGGGGGAAAAGTATATCTTCAGCAGCGAATACAAGACCATCTCCGGGATCCTGGACCTGTTCGAGGAGGTTTCAGGCGTTGCGCGACCCGCGCGGCAAATTCCGTCTCCCCTGATGCTTGTCTTCTCGGAGGTGGCGAGTTTTTACCTGAGCCGGTTTCACCCGGACTTTCCGCAACGCTTCACCCCGGGCGCCATCCGCCTGTTGCGCAAGCGCCTGCACGCCGACACGGGCAAGGCGAGGCGGGAGCTCGGCTACCGGCCGACCGGCATCCGCGCCGCGGTGCACGAGGCCTACGCGTTTCACTACCACCAGCGCAAGGTGATCACGAACCCGGAGGCAAAACGCCCGAGCCTGAACGGTACGGGACAGGATACCACCAGGGAAGGGGAGGACCTCATGCCGGCACAGGGTGTACAGGCAGCTTCCGAAGCGGGTCCGGAATGAGCGGGACGCAGGCTTCGCCGCCCGGCTTCGAACAGGCCGCCAACCTGCGCCAGCAGGCGCGCGCCGCGGGCATGGACCCGGATTACTGGTACGCGGTGGAAGAGGTGCGCCGGGTCAAGCCGGGCGCGGTGGTCGAGGTCGTTTTCTGGAAACGTTCCATTGCCCTGTTCCGGGGGAAGGACGGTTCGTTTCATGCGCTCGAGAACCGTTGCGCCCATCGCCAGATCAAACTCTCGCTGGGCAACGTGAGAGACTGCCGGCTGGTGTGCGCCTATCACGGCTGGGAGTACGATGAAAACGGGCGCTGTGTCGCGACCGCCCACGACCGCCTCGGACAGGACCTCCCGAATGTCTCTCTCCGGACCTACCCGGTAAAGGTCCGTTACGGCCTGGTCTGGCTGTTCCCGGGAGACCCGGCGCAGGCAGAGGCGCGCGGGATCCCGGACATTCCCGAACTCGAAGGTCCCGACCGCTGGGCCTGTGTGCCGCTGACCTTCACCTGCTCGGCCCACCACTCTATGGTGATCGACAACGTGAGCGACTTCACCCATGCCTGGCTGCACCGCCGCTACCGTCCTTTCGAAGAAGGCGCGGTCCTCACCCGTTGTGAAACCGTCGGTGACGACGTGCACCTGGCTTACGATACCAGGGTCGGGCGCGGGCGCATCTCCGGACTGTTTGTCGATCACAAGCGCATCCGCACCAATCACATGGATCTCTGCTTTCAATACCCCTACCAGTGGTCGAACACCGATGACGAGATAAAACACTGGCTTTTTGTGCTGCCAATTGACGAGCGCACTACCCGGAACTTCTTCCTGTTCTACTTCAAGTCGCTGAAGATCCCGTTGCTGCCCTTGCGCATTCCCCGTATCGCCATGACCACGGTTTTGAAGATATCGAACCGCGTGCTCATCGGCCCGTTGCTCAACCAGGACCGGTTTGCCGTGGAAGCGGAGCAGGAGGGTTACGAGAAGCACTGGGAAGCCCGTCCCATCGAGTTCAACCCGGTGGTCCAGGCTTTTCAGAGCGTGACCGTTCGCAAGTGGCGGGAGTACCTGGCGCGCGCGGCGGAGAACGGGAATGCCGCTGTCTGAGGAGCGCCTGCTAGCATCCGCATTGTCGCCCGGCGCCGTGCTGGAGGCGGCAGCGCTGTTGCTGGTGTTCGTCGGCGTCCTGTTCCTGGGTTCGATGGCGCTGCCGGGGACCCGTATCGAAGGGCCGCAGGTTGACGGGAAGTCACGGACCTACAGGCTCATCGGCCTGGCCCTGTTCCTGGCGACCATGGTTGTGATGGCTCTTGCCCACGTCTCCGGCTGGTTCTCGCTGTCGGCGCTGCATACCCGGTTTGCCGCCTTGTTCGTGGCGGCGAATGTATTCTCGTTTGCGCTTTCCGGACTGTTGTACTGGCGCGGCGCCCGTGCGCAGGAGGCAGCGCCGGGATTCTGGCGGGGTTTCTTCTTCGGGCGGGATCTCAGCCCGGCCTGGTTCGGGGTGGACCTGAAAATGTTCAGTTACCGCCCTTCGCTCATCGGCCTGGCGCTGTTCAACGCATCGTTTGCCGTGGCGCAGTACGAAACCTATGGCGGGCTGACCCCGGCAATGGCGCTGTACCAGGTCTTCACTTTCCTGTACGTGCTCAATTACTTCCAGTTCGAACACGGCATGGTCCATACCTGGGACCTGATCAGCGAGCGTTTCGGATGGATGCTGGTCTGGGGAGACTATGTGCTGGTGCCGTTTTTCTATTGCCTCGCCGGCTGGTGGTTGATCGATGCACCGGCAGAGCCGCTGTCCCTGCCGGCGGCCGGCGCGATCGTCCTGCTGTTCATTCTCGGTTTCTGGCTGTTCCGCGGCGCCAACGAACAAAAGCACCGCTTCAAGCGCGACCCCGGGGCCACGATCTGGGGGCAACCCGCCCGGTCCCTGGACGGCCGCCTGCTGGTCTCCGGGTTCTGGGGCATTGGCCGGCATCTCAACTATACCGGCGAGATCTGTATCTACCTCGCGTTCGCGCTGACCACCGGGTTTGCATCCTGGGTCCCTTACCTGCTGCCCGCGTGGCTGGCGTGCCTGTTGTGGCATCGCTCGAAGCGCGATGAGCGCCGCTGCCGCGCCAAGTACGGCGAACTGTGGTGGCGCTACAAGCAGCGGGTGCGTTATTCAATGCTGCCGTACGTCTATTGAGGCCGGGCATGGCATCCCGCTCCCACGACGCCGCAACCCTGTCTCCGGATCAGCCCGCGCCGCAGGCCGCGAAACCCGTACCCGAACTCTCGGGTAAATGGCCGTTGCTCGGTCACCTGCCGGAGTTTTACCGGGACCCGGTGTCGATGCTCGGCCGGGCCTGGCGCGAGCACGGCGACCTGGTGCGCTTCCGGCTCGGTCCCCGCGAGTTCTACCTGTTCACCGGACCCGAAGCCCACGACTTTTATTTCAGGGCGCCGGAGGACCAACTGGAAGCCAGGGCCGTTTACGAGTTCACGGTGCCCATCTTCGGGCGCGGGGTGGCCTACGACGTCTCCCCGGACATCATGAGCGAGCAGCTCGGGTTCCTGTACCCGGCCCTGCGCGATGCCGCGATGCGCAGGTATGCCCGCATCATGTTCGAGGAGACAACGCTGTTCGCCGGCGCGCTGAGCGAGAGCGGAACCATCGACCTGCCCCACGCGCTGAACGAACTGACCGTCAAGATCGCCAGCCGCTGCCTCATTGGAGAAGAAGTCCGTGAGCAGGTGGATTCGGGTTTTGCCGAGGCGTACCACGACCTGCAGAACGGCATCAACGTGCTGGGATTTTTCCTCCCCAGGCTGCCAATCCCGGCGCACCGGAGCCGTGACCGGGCGCGGCGCAAAATTGCCGGGATCTTCAGCCGGGTCATGGCGGCGCGCCGGCGTTCCGGGGCGGCGCCGGACGATTTCATGCAGGCGCTCATGCAGGCCAGTTACAAGGACGGCCGCGCGTTGAGCGATGAAGAGATTACCGGGATCCTGTTGACGGTGTTGTTCGCGGGCCAGCACACCAGCGCGGTGCTGGCGACCTGGACCGGCCTGGAACTGCTGCAGGCGGCCTCCTGCCTGGCGCAGGTACGGGACGAGATGCAGGACGTGTACCGGGAAGAAGGGGTCATGAGCCTCTCCGGCCTCAAGCAACAGGTGGCGCTGGAGAACGTCGTGCGCGAGTGCGAGCGGCTGCACCCGCCCTTGATACTGCTGATCCGCAAGGCGCTCAAACCGTTGTATTACGGAGATTATGTCGTTCCCGTCGGCGCCCTGGCGGTGGTGTCGCCGGCGGTCTCACACCGCCTGCCCCACCTGTTTACCGACCCGGAGCGGTTCGCTCCGGAGCGTTTTGCTCCCCCCGCG
>VYCZ01000315.1:5349-22456 GCA_009843675.1 Gammaproteobacteria bacterium
GATCTGGACCGTGCTGCTGGATCGCTTCGATTTTCACCTGGACACCGGGTTTCCCGCCCCGAACTACGGCAGCTGGGTAACGGGTCCCAGAACGCCTTGCCGGGTAAGTTACCGGCGCCGTTCGCAAACCAGCGTTTTCCGGTGAGTGCACTGTTTTGGACCGTTACGACGTAGCCGTTGTCGGCGCGGGACCTGTAGGCAGTGTGTGCGCACTCGCCTTCGCGCAGAGAGGCGCCCGGGTGGCGCTGCTGGAAGCCAATCCCAAGGCTGCCAGGCGGCTGGCGGGCGAATGGCTGCATCCGCCTGCCGTACGCATGTTGCAGTCTGTGGGCATAACGCTCGATACGCAGCCCCACAGCATCACGGGCAAAGGGTTTGCGGTGTTCCCGGAAGACGGTTCGGAACCGATAATGCTGCCTTACCCGGACGGCTCTCACGGCCTGGCATGTGAGCATGCGGAACTCGTCTCCTGCCTGCATGAAGCGGTTGAGAACGAGCCGGGCATCGACTTTCTTTTGCATGCGCGGGTACGCGAGGTGGGCGACGGCCGGCTCAGTTACAGCCGGAATGGCGCCGATCAAACCCTGGACGCGACGCGCATCGTCGGCGCCGACGGCCGCGTCTCGATCGTGCGCCAATCCCTGGGCTTATCGACAAAACCAATGCCCTGCTCGCGTATGGTAGGGGTCATGCTGGAAGGCGTGGACCTGCCCCTGAAGGGTTACGGCCACGTGGTGCTGGGAGCGCCGGGCCCGCTCCTGGTATACCACGTGGGAGAGCATTCCGTCCGGATAGTCGCCGATGTCCCGCTGGACCAGTGGACGCCCAGGGACAGGCTCGGGTTGCTGTCGGGATCCTATGCCGGTTTGTTGCCGGAGACACTCAGGGCGGCGTTTGTCGAGGCGTTGCAGGCGGGGAAATTCAACGCCGCGGCCAATGAACTGAGGCAGCGCGTCAGCTACGGGAGCCCGCAGCGGGTGCTTATCGGCGACGCGGCCGGGCACTATCACCCCCTGACCGCGGTGGGGATGACGCTGGGTTTCGGCGATGCGCTGGCGCTGGCCGGGAGCAGGGACTTTCACGACTTCAAGACCCGGCGTATTCATGTGACCCGCGCCCCGGAGTTCCTGGCCATGGGGATCTACGAGGTATTTGCCGACCACCGGGCTGAAATGGTGGCGCTGAGACACGCGATGTACCGGGGTTGGAGGATGAAGCCCGCGATACGCAAGGGCACCATACGTTTACTCGGCTGTGAAGACACATCGACGACCCGCCTGGGTTTCGCATTCACCGCGGTGGTGATCCGGGCAGTCGCCGGTGCGGTCCCGCGGTCCTGGGATAAGGTTGCCTGGCGCCGGGTGCGCGATATCGTTCACGCGATCGCCGTTCGTCTCTGGTGGCTCGTGAATGGCGTTCAGAAACTGTACTGGGCGAGAAGGGCGGGCGTAGAAAAAGATAACCGGGTCCGGGATGCAATGTCCCGCGCGTTCCTGATCTCCATGGCGCCGAACGAGGGAAACTCCCGGCATGCGCAACCGAAGAAGGATGATCTGCCCGATGCCGGTCCGGCATTGCAGCGCGCAAGCGCACACCTGTTAAGCCTCCAGGGTGAGGATGGCGCCTGGGAGGGCGAGATGGTCTGGTGTCCCATGCTCACGGCGCAATACGTGCTGCTGCACCACATTATCGGCCATCCGCTCGACCCCGGCCGGCGCCGGCGCGTGCTGCGCTCCTTTGAATGCACCCGCCTCGAAGGAGGCCTGTGGAGCCTGCACGAATACCCGCCGCCCAACCTGTTTGTTACCACCCTGGTTTACGTCGCGGCGAGACTGCTCGGTGTAGAACGGGATGATCCGTTAATCGAACCCGCCCGGCGCTTTTTGCAGGAAGAAGGAGTGCTCGGCATCCCGAGCTGGGGAAAGTTCTGGCTGGCGCTGCTTAATCTTTACGACTGGCGCGGGGTAAACCCCATACTGCCGGAACTGTGGAGTCTGCCGCGCTGGGCAGCATTGCATCCCTCGAACTGGTACTGCCATACCCGGCTTATCTACCTGGCGATGGCCGCGGTTTACCCGCACCGGTTCCAGGCGCCGGTCACACCCCTGATCGCATCGCTGCGGGAGGAACTGTTCCCCGAAGGGTTTGACAAGGCCGATTTTTCCAGGGGCCGGAACCGGTTGCGGGAGGCCGACCTCTACGCGCGTCCCGGTGTATGGCTGCGGGCCGGGTACGGGTTTGCGCGGTTGTACGAGCGGTTCCACAACAAGCGCCTGCGCGCCCGCAGCATGGAAGCGCTGATCCGACAGATAAGATGGGAACTGCAAGCCACCGGCCACACGAACATCTCCCCGGTCAGCGGTTTCCTCAATATCCTGGCCTTGTGGCTGCGTGACCCGGACGACGATGACTGCCGGCGGGCGCTGGACCAACTGGACGGATGGATCTGGGAAGACGAGGAGCGCGGCGCGCGGGTCACCGGCGCCCGGAGCAGTTCGTGGGACACGGGCTTTTCCCTGCAGGCGCTGGCAACGGTTCCCGGCCTGGACGGGGTTGGAGACGCCCTCCGGAAGGGAGCCGGCTTCCTGCGCGGGCAGCAAGTCGGCGCCGGCTTTGAAGGGTTTCGCGAGGCTTACCGCACCGACCCCGAAGGCGGCTGGTGTTTCCCCGGGGCATGGCATGGCTGGCCGGTGAGCGGCTGCACTGCGGAAGCGGTACTGGGTATCCTTGCCGCCGGCCGCGAAGCTATGAACGAGCAGGCGCTCGGCGATGCGGTCCGGTTCATGTTGCGTACCCGGAACCGTGACGGCGGTTTCGGCAGCTACGAGGCGCGCCGCAGCGCGTTTGACCTCGAATGGCTGAACCCGGCCGAAATGTTCGGCGACTCGATGACGGAGCGTTCCTATGTCGAGTGCACCGCGTCCTGCCTCGCGGCGCTCGCGGCCTGCCGGGAGCGCTTCCCGCAGGTCACGGACCAGGCATCGGCGGACGCCATCGCGCGGGGCGGCGCCTGGCTGCGCCGCACCCAGGCAAGTGACGGGTCGTGGCGCGGCGTATGGGGCGTGCAGTTTATCTATGGCACCTTGTTCGGTATCAGGGGCCTGCGCGCGGCGGCGGCCCTTCCCGGTGATCCGGCAGTGCGTGCGGCCTGCCGGTGGCTGCTGGACCGCCAGCGGCAGGACGGGGGCTGGGGCGAGCATTACAGCGGTTGCCTGACCGGGCGCTACGTGGAACACCAGGAAAGCCAGGTTATCCAGACCGCCTGGGCACTGATTGCCTTGCTCGAGGCGGGCGATTCCAACTGGAGCGCGATTACCCGCGGCGCCCGGTTCTTGATGGACGCCCAGGAAGGCGGCGGCTCATGGCCCAGGCAGGACATGGCCGGGGTATTTTTCCGCACCGCGCTGCTGGACTACGTCCTGTACCGCCAGTATTTTCCCCTGCACGCGCTGGGCCTGTACGAACAGCGGCGCCGGGCCAGGTCGGGGGCCGATGCTCCACTCAACGAGCAACAGCGCCGGGCTCGGCCCGGTGCAGACACCCCACTCAATGAATCATGCAATTCTGATATAGTGATCAAATGACAGATACACTCACCAATACACCGGGTCCCCGTTCCCTTGCGGATCTCGCCCCCGACCAGGTGAAACCCGTGGTCGATGGATACACCGCCCTGCACGATGGCGCCACCACGGAGGACAGAAAGGAGCGTTACCAGGAACTGGTCAATCACTACTATGACCTGGTGACCGATTTCTACGAGTTCGGCTGGGGCGCGTCCTTTCACTTTGCGCCCCGGCGGCGGGACGAGAGCTTCAAGGCGTCCCTGCTCAGGCACCAGTATTTTCTTGGCGACCGGCTTTCCCTGAAACCGGGGATGCAGGTGCTCGACGTGGGATGCGGGGTAGGGGGCCCGATGGGCAACCTGGCGCGCCGTTACGGGGCCGGCTTTACCGGCATCAACAATAACGCCTACCAGGTTGAGCGGGCGAAAGTGCACACGCGGGATGTCCGGCCGTTATGCCGTTTCATACACGGCGATTACATGCATGTACCCGAAAACGGCGGCAGCTACGATGCCGCCTTCGCCATCGAGTCCCTGCCCCACGCACCGGACAAGACTGCGGTGTTCCGGGAGATCCTGCGCGTGCTGCGTCCGGGGGCCTGTTTTGCGGGCTACGAATGGTGTCTTACCGATGATTTCGATCCCGGCAACCCGGAGCACCAACGCATCAAGAAAACTATCATGGCGGGGAACGGACTGCCGGATATCGCCTCCACGCCGGAGATTGGCGCCGCCGCGCGCGATGCCGGATTCGAACTCCTGGAAGCCCGCGACCTGGCGCCGGAATCGGACCCGGAGACGCCCTGGTACCGCGCCCTGCAGGGTCGCGATCTCAGTCTCATGAGTATTCCGCGTACGCCGGCCGGCCGCGCCCTGACGAACTTGACGTTAAGGGTTGCGGAGAAATTGCGGGTGGTCCCGGAGGGCACCAGGGCGGTCAGCACGCTGCTGAACAACGCGGCGGACGCGCTGGTCGAGGGCGGCGTACACGGTATTTTTACCCCCATGTTTTTCTTCCTGGTTCGTAAACCGGGAGGGTGAATGAAGTACGTTTTTGACCCCGACATCCTGCGCGAAGTCGCCCATTCCCACCTCGACCTGCCGCTGGAGGAAATGCTGCCTGCAATCGCCCGGGACCTTGCCGAACGCTATCCCGGCCGGATTGACACCAGGCCCGACTGGTTCTTCTCCAACGCCGGCGGCGTCATGGGACAACTCACCATCCTGTATGCTTCGCTGCGGGAGTACGTCATCTTTTTCGGCACCCCCATCGGCGGAACGGGACACACCGGCCGCTATCATTTTGTCGAAGATTACGCGTACATCCTGGATGGGGAGATGTGGTACTACGGCGAAGGCGATGTTCAGAAGACGGAATACCGCAAGGGTGACGTCATGCATTTGCAGAAAGGCAATGCAAAAGGTTTCAGGATGGAAGACCGCGCCTGGATACTCGAATACGTGCGCGGCCCCGTTCCCACCATGCTGCCGTTCGGGGTCGCGGATACCCTGTTCAGCACCCTTGACTTCAGGACCCTGTTCCGCACGTTCTCGATCTATACCCGGCACGTGCTGCGATCCGTCAGAAAACCCCGGTAGTTTGTTAACGGGGGTGTCCTCCCCCGCGCACTAATAGGTTACAATACGCAAGGGAACTCCGGTGTTATATGAGTTTCCCAGGGTATGCGCGGCAGACCGAGGCATCCAACCTGATGGGCGGGTTCTGGATTGCCGAGGCCTACCACTGGTTCCGCCAGTACGGGCTGGAGGCCCGCGGCTGTTTTACCACCCTGGCGGCGGTCAGCGTGGCGACGGAAAGAATACCCATAGGGCTCGGCATTACTTCGCCTTACATGCGCCATCCCACCATCCAGGCGTCCGAGGCGGCGGGCATCGACGAGTTGTCCGGCGGCCGCTTCATCATGGGTATCGGCGTGGGCAAGGTGGGCATCGAGTACCTGGAATACGACATCGAGAAGCTGAGGCCGGTCGGGGTCCACCATGAATCCATGGAGATCATGCGCAAGGTGTTTGCCGGCGAGGCCTACGAGTACAAGGGCAAATATTTTGAATCCTCCATGCCGGCATACGACCGGGCCGGGGATGGACTGCGCACGGAAATCCCCATTTACGTGGGAGCGACCGGGCCGTTCATGCAAAAACTCAGCGGCCGCGAGAGCGACGGCATGCTGCTGGCAGGGCTGACTTCGCCCCCCTTCGTCAAATACGCCCGGGAGAACATGGAAGCCGGGGCTGAAAAGGCGGGCCGCACCCTGCCGCCTGATTTTCCGGTGGGTGGCGTGATCCTGTGTTCCTGCTCCCGGGACGGCGACAAGGCGCGGGATGCCACCCGCCCGTACACGGGAACCTACGTGGTGAACAAGATCAGGAATATCAAGAACGATGTAATCCTGGCCGGTTCAGGACTGCCTGACTCGGCCTGGGAACCGTTCCGCCAGGCCATCGCGGACGGCACCCAGGACAACGTCACCCAGTACGTGACGGATGAGATGATGCGTAAATTCACCGTCATATCCGGCACCCCGGAGGACTGCCTCGAGATCACCCAGGAACTGGTGGATTCGGGGTTGAACCTGCCCCTGCTGGAGGTGGTCGGCGCCAGCGAGGCCGATAACCTGGAGACCATCCGCCTGATGGGCGAGGAGGTCGTGCCCAACCTGAGGCCGGCGGCATGACGGCTGGAACGTAAAAATTGGAAAATAACGATGAAATTAGCAACATTTGATATCAACAGCACCGGCAAACGCACCATCGGGGTGTACCATAACGGCGCCTATGTGGACCTCGTAACCCTGTCCGGCGGGTTGTTGCCGGCGGACATGATTGAATTCCTCAAGGGTGGCGAGGCCATCATGGACCAGGCCCGCACCCTGCTGGTCGGGGTCGGGGGCAGTGCAGGACAGTATGTTTATGCGGAAGATGAAATCACCCTGCAATCGCCGGTGCCGCTGCCCGGCAAGATCGTGCATACCTCCTGCAACTTCGACTCGCACCTGGAGGAACTGACCACCTGGAACGACCCGGAATGCGAGTCCCACAACTGGGGCGACTTCCACTTCGAGCACCCCACCGGGTTCCTGGAAGCGCCGTCGTCCGTGGTGCCCAGCGGCGCCGGGGTCGAGATCCCGGTGTTCACCCGGCAACTGGATTACGAGATCGAGATCGCCATCGTCATCGGCAAGCAGGCCTACAAGGTGGGCGTGGAGGAAGCCTTCGATTACGTGGCGGGTTACACCATCTTCAACGACCTGTCCGCGCGGGACATCCAGGCCCGGGAACATTCCAACAAGGTGATCCTGATGGGCAAGAGCTTCAAGGGTTCCTGCCCCCTGGGTCCCTGGCTGGTCACCCTGGACGAACTGGACGACCCCCACGACCTGGACATGAAACTGCGCGTCAACGGCGAGGTGCGCCAGGACGCCAACACCGGGCAGATGCACTACAAGACCGCGGAACTGGTCTCCTGGTGGTCCCACATGGGCCTGTACCCCGGCGACGTGATCACCAGCGGCTCCCCGCCGGGCGTCGCCGCCGGCATGGACAAACCCAGGTGGCTGCAACCGGGCGACACGGTGGATGCAACCATCGCAAAACTGGGTACTCTCACGACAAGGATCATATAATTGCTGACTCGGGGTCAGGGTAGAAACCCGGGGTCAGAGTAAGAAATTCGCCAGAATTTTTACTCTGACCCCAAAATTCCTTACTCTTACCCCAAATATGATGTTAAACAAACAAGGTACAAATAATGAACGCTGAAGTAAACAAGGACCTGCTGGCCAGGGCCATCGACCACATCGACAGGCAGCGCTTGGTAAAACTGGTCATGGACCTGGTGGACATCCCCAGCCCCACCGGTGAAGAGGAAGGCGTCGCACGCGCCCTGCATGAGATTTTCGGTTCGGCTGGTTTTGACGCCACCCTGCAGCCCATCGGCGATGACCGTTACAACGCCATCGGCCGCCTGCAAGGGGAGGGCGGCGGCAAGTCCCTGATGTTCAACGGCCATCTGGATACCTCGTTCGGCCCGGAACAGGCCCACCGCGGCATCGGCTACCAGTGCAAGGCCACGCTGGTCGATAACGAATGGATCTACGGCATGGGCTCGTTCAACATGAAGAGCGCCATGGGCACGTATATCGTCGCCACGGAGGCGATCCGCAAGGCCGGCATCAAGCTGGCCGGCGACGTGGTGATCGCGGGCGTAGCCGGCGAGATAGAGAAAGCGCCGGTGAACGATTTCGAGGGCAGGCAGTACCAGGGCTACGGTGTCGGCACCAAGTTTGCGATTACCCACGGCGCGGTGGCCGATTTCTGCATCCTGGGCGAACCCACCAACATGATGCTGATCCCGCGCCACTGCGGCACCACCTGGCTCAAGATCACCGTGCCGGGCCGCCTGATCCATACCGCCTGGTCCAAGGTGGAGACCAACGCCATCAACAAGTCCCGCAAGGTCCTGGACGCCATCCACGACTGGATCCCCGGTTACTGCGAACGCAACAAGGCAGGCGATTTCCAGCCCCGGGTGAACGTCTCGGCCATCGAAGGAGGCTGGCCCTGGCGCGGCGCCAGGACCCCGGACAACTGCTGCATCTACATGGACGTCAGGACCATACCCGGCGTGATGCCGGTCCAGGTCTATAACGAAGTGCGCGAGGTCATTGCGGACGCTGCGAGCGCCAACGAGGAACTGGCCGGCGTCAAGGTGGAGATCTTCCTGTCCGCGCCCGGCACCTCCATACCGGACGATCACGAACTGGTGCAGACCATCATCCAGGCGCATACCGACCAGTTGGGAGAAGCGCCGAAGATGGGCATGGAAACCTGGTACAGCGACGCCGCGCACATGAACCGCTACGGCATACCCACGGTGAATTACGGCTCCGCGGGCCGCATCCGCACCACCGGCGGCGGCGGTTTCTCCACCTCGCAGGGCGAAGCGGTCTATATCGGCGACATGCTGGACATCATCAGGGTTTATATCCAGTCCATCCTGACAATCTGCGGCGTTGCGGAGTGAGTACACATTCGTCATTCCCGCGAAAGCGGGAATCCAGTGAAACAAAGGGTCGCCCTGCGGGCGACACAGTATTCCACTGGATGCCGGGTCAAGCCCGGCATGACGAAATGGTAATTGAAGAACACCTGTCGCGATCCGCTTGCGATCTCGGGGAACTCATGCAGCAGGCGGCAGAGTTGCGCGACCAGGGTCACGGCCGCGTGGTTTCATATTCCCCCAAGGTCTTTATCCCCCTGACGAAACTATGCCGGGACGTGTGCCATTATTGCACCTTCGCGCAACCGCCGCGGCCGGGGCAACAGGCTTATATGAGTATCGATGAGGTCCTGGCCATAGCACGGGCCGGCGCGGAGGCGGGCTGCCATGAGGCCCTGTTCACCCTGGGAGACAAGCCTGAAGCGCGCTACAAGGCTGCCAGGGACGAATTGGCGGCGCTCGGCCATGCCTCGACCCTGTCCTACCTGCGGGAGGCGGCGCAGGCGGTGCTGGACGAGACCGGCCTGCTGCCGCACATGAACCCGGGAGTGATGACCCAGTCCGAACTGGAGGACCTGCGCCCGGTATCGGTATCCCAGGGGCTGATGCTGGAGAGCAGCTCGGCGCGCTTGTGCGAGAAAGGCGGCCCCCATTACGGATCACCGGACAAACGGCCGCAGGTGCGCCTGGACAGCATCGCCGCGGCAGGGGCGGCGCGGGCGCCGTTTACCTCCGGCATCCTCATCGGCATAGGCGAGACCCGCCGCGAGCGCCTGGAAGCCTTGCTGGCGTTGAGGGACCTGCATGAGGCGCATGGGCACATCCAGGAAATCATCGTCCAGAACTTCCGCCGCAAGCCCGGCACGAAGATGCACGATGCCCTGGAACCGGCACTGGAGGAACTGCTTTGGACCGTCGCCATGGCGCGCATCATCTTCGGCCCGCACATGAACATTCAGGCGCCCCCCAACCTGACCCTCGATGAGTCATTGCCCGACCTCATCCACGCGGGGATCAACGACTGGGGCGGCGTCTCACCCGTGACCCCGGACCACGTCAACCCGGAGGCGGCCTGGCCGCACCTGGACCGGCTGCGCACCGCAACGGAGGCGGCCGGCAAGACGCTTGCGCCGAGGCTGCCGGTATACCCGGCATATATCCGTGAAAGGGATACCTGGATCGACCCGGCCCTGCATACCCGCGTGCTGCGGAAGATCGATGCCGCCGGCTTCGCCCGCCCGGACGACTGGGCGCCGGGGAGCAGTGGACAGAAGCCGGAATACACAAGACAGGGGACGGACCCCCGCTTACAACATGCGGGGGCATGCTTAAATCCGTCCCCGCACCCGCGAGGGGAGGGGACAGGGAACGGAAGGCAGACGGCGAGCGAAAAACCACAGTGGGCAATGCACAATGGCCTGGGTACTGTTATCAATAAAGCCGTGGCCGGCACACGCCTTACCGAAGCTGAAATCATAACGCTGTTCAATGCCCGCGGCGCCGATGAAGACGCCGTGCTACAGGCCGCCGACAACCTGCGCCAGACCGTGAACGGCGATACGGTCAGCTACGTGGTCAACCGGAACATCAACTACACCAATATCTGCTATTTCGGCTGCGGTTTCTGCGCCTTTTCCAAGGGGCGCGTGGCCGAGAACCTGCGCGAGCGCGGCTATGACCTGCCCCTGGAAGAGATACAGGCGCGGGTATCCGAGGCCTGGGAGAGAGGCGCGACCGAGGTCTGCCTGCAAGGCGGTATCCACCCGGACTATACCGGAGCGACCTACCTGGCCATCTTACGGGCAGTCAAGGAGGCGCAGCCGGACATGCACGTGCATGCGTTCTCGCCGCTGGAGATCCGGCAGGGGGCAGAGACCCTGGGCCTGCCGCTCAGGGACTATCTCGGTGAGTTGAAACAGGCCGGCCTGGGGACCCTGCCCGGCACCGCGGCGGAGATCCTCGATGATGAGATCAGGCAGATCATCTGCCCGGACAAGCTGAACACGGCCGAGTGGCTGGAGGTCATGAGCACCGCCCACTCCCTGGGCCTCAACTCCACGTCCACCATCATGTTCGGCCACGTGGACGGACCGCTGAACTGGGCGCGCCACCTGCTGCGTATCCGCGATTTGCAGGAGGAAACGGGCGGTTTCACCGAGTTCGTGCCGCTGCCCTTCGTGCACATGGAAGCGCCCATGTACCGCAAGGGCCGGGCGCGCAAAGGCCCCACCTTCCGCGAGGCGATCCTGATGCACGCCGTCGCCAGGCTGGTATTGCATCCCCATATCACCAACATACAAGCCTCCTGGGTGAAACTGGGCATGGACGGTCTCCGGGCCTGCCTGGACGCGGGCGTAAACGACGTGGGCGGCACCCTGATGAACGAAAGCATCAGCCGCGCAGCCGGCGCCTCCCACGGCCAGGAATTCACCGCGGCGGGCATGCGCGACCTGATCACGGCCGCCGGAAAGATACCGCAACAGCGCACCACCCGTTACGAGCCTGTGACGGAGAGAGCGGGTGACACGCTCCCCCATTCGTCATTCCCGTGCAAACGGGAATCCAGTAAAATGATGGGTCGCCCTGCGGGTGACACAGTATTCCACTGGATGCCGGGTCAAGCCCGGCATGACGAACAAGAGGGTCAGTCCCGGCATGACAAATAGGGACCCCTTATTAAAGACATGAAAAGACATGCAAACTGAAGTAAGAACCATCTGCCGCGCCTGCGGCCACGGCGGTTGCGGCGTCTACGTCGCGGTGGAAGACGGCAAGCCGGTCAAGATCAAGCCGGACTGGGACCACCCGGTCAGCAAGGGCTATACCTGCAAGAAGGCCCACGGTTACCTGGAACTGCAGGAACACCCGGACCGCCTGCTCTATCCCATGCAGCGGGTCGGAGAGCGCGGCGAAGGCAAGTGGCGGCGGCTGTCCTGGGATGAAGCGCTGACCATCGTCGCCGATAAGCTGAACACGATAAAACAGGAATCCGGCGCCGAGTCGGTGGTGTTCGGCCACGGCACCGGGCGCGATTTCCACCGCTTCGTGTACCGGGTCGCCAACCTGTACGGTTCGCCCAACGTGCTGACGCCGGGGCACATGTGCTACCTGCCGCGCATCGCCATCTGCAAGGTGATGGGCATGGATATCCCGCTCTGCGATTACGACAACAGGCCGAAATGCGTCGTCGCCTGGGGCAGCAACCACCTGATCTCCAACCCGGACGAGAACAAGGGCATCAACCTCGCCCATACCCTGACCGCCGGCGCAAAACTGATCGTGATCGACCCCCGGGGCAGCAAGCTGGCCAACAAGGCGGACCTGTGGCTGCAACTGCGCCCGGCCACCGACTCGGCGCTGGCCCTGGGCATGATGCACGTCATCGTGAAAGAAAACCTGTACGACCATGATTTTGTCGAGAAATACACGACCGGCTTCGACAAGCTGAAGGAACGGCTGGAGCGTTTCCCGCCGGAAGTGGTGGAACGCATCACCTGGGTGCCGAAGGAGAAGATCATCGCCGCGGCCAGGCTCTACGCCACCACCAGGCCCGCCACGCTGCAATGGGGCGTGGGTATCGAGCAGAACATCAACTGTGTCGACGCCGACCGGGCCCTGATCTACCTGGTGGCCCTGACCGGCAACCTGGACGTCCCCGGCGGCAACGTGATCTTCGGCCTGCCTCCGGGATTGCCGCGGGCCCGATTCGCCCTGTTCCACGAATTGCCGGAGGAACAGAAGCAGAAACTGCTGGGCGGCGACAAGTACAAGCTGGGCGCCTCCATCAACCGCATCACCCCGCACGTGGTCTGGGACGCCATCGAGCGCGGCGACCCGTACCGGGTGCGCGCCATGGTGATCTTCGCCAGCAACCAGTTGGCGGCCCGGGAAAACGCCGACCGGGTGTACGAGGCGCTGAAGCAGGTGGAGTTCTTCGTCGCCACCGACATCTTCAGGACCGCCACGACCGAGCTGGCCGACATCGTCCTGCCCGCGGCCACCTGGCTGGAGAACGACAACATCGCCGATTACTGGAAGGTGCACGGCTACGTATTCCCGCGCCGCAAGGTAGTGGAGGCGCCGGGCGAGGCCTGGCCGGACCACATCATCCTGAATGAACTGGGCAAGAAACTGGGCTTCGAGGACCGCTTCTGGGACACTTACGAGGAATCGCTGGATTTCATCCTGGAGTCTGCCGGGACGACTTGGGATGAGTTCAAGGACATGCCGTACCTGCGCACCGAGCCGGAATTCAGGAAACACGAGAAATACGGTTTCAACTCCGAGTCGGGCAAGCTGGACTTCTACCTGAAACAGTACGAGGACTGGGGCTACGACCCGCTGCCGGATTTTGTCGAACCGCCAGAAAGCCCGGCGCGGGAGGCAGAGTTCGTATCCCGTTATCCCACGGTGTTGATCACGGGACACCGCATCTTCAACTTCTTCGGTTCGGAACTGCGCCAGTCAAACTACCTGCGCAAGGGCCATCCCGACCCCTTGATCGAAATTCACCCGGAACTGGCGCAAACCAAGGATATCGAGAACGGCGACTGGGTGTGGGTGGAAACGCCCCGGGGCAGGGTGAAACTCCGCGCAAAGCTGTCCGACGGAGTCGACCCCAGGGTAGCCAGCGCCGAATTCGGCTGGTGGTTCCCGGAGAAGGGCGCCCCGGACTACGGCTGGCGCGAATCCAACATCAACGTCCTGACCATGGACGGCCCGCCCCTGGACCCGGGGATGGGGGCCACTAACCTCAAGGGATTGATGTGCAACATCGAAAAAGTATCCGCAGATTACGCAGATTAACGCAGATAATAATCCTGGGGTCAGAGTAATGTCTTCGAATTTCTTACTCCGACCCCTGATGCCGCGGAATTGACAGAACTCTCGGGGTCAGAGTAAGAATTTCGTCAGAAATTTTACTCTGACCCCACACATCAAAACTCACAACATAAAGGAAATATTCCCCTGCGCCTGGTCCGCGTCGATCAGGTTGACCTGTTTTACCTCGATTAGCCAGCCTCCGCCTTCCTGTCCTTGCAGCACGTAGCCGCCCATGCAGGCAAGCGTGCCGCGTTCGCCTTTGCGGTAGGTATGGATGGTGAGGTTCGCGCGCACCCGCAGTTCAGTCTCGCCGGTGGCCCAGATTTCGATATTGCTCAGGCAGTGCCGGGTACGGGTGGGCGGCAACTGCGAAAAGGCAAAGCCGGTGCGGTACCGGGCGATCTTGTCCTCCAGGCGGCGCCGGTCCTGTATCTCCCAGGTGATGGTACGTCCCGGGTTGTGGGGCGCCGGATCACTGGGGACCCAGTAAATGCACTGCTCCTGGAACAGGTCGAGCCACTCCTCGAACCGGCCGTCGTCCAGCAGGCGGCACTCGCGGTGGAGCAGGGCGGTGATTTCATGGTGGAGATCAGGAGCGACGGGCGGTCCCGGGTTGCTCCAGTCCTGCGCTATCCCGTGCAGGCGCCGGTAGTAATCATCATCGACATAGGTAGAGGGACCCGGCTCCTGTTGCAGTAATTTCTTAGTCGTCACATCAGCCCCCCATGCTCATCAGCCGCTTCCATTCCTTATAGAAAGTGCGCATGGTGATATCGCTGGTCACCGGCGCCTTCGTGCCGTCGTCTTCCACCACCTCCCGGCCGCTGTTAAGGTGCCGGCTGTAATCCACCCATTCATGTTCGGGGATACCGAGGCCCACCTGGCAGGATTCGAAGTTCTCCACGTCATCGACCTCGCCGAACATGGGGAAATCCTCCTGGGTACGCATGCGCATCGCGTTCACCTCGTCCGGCAGGTTGGAGACGGTGGTGGCAAACCAGTAGAGATCAGTCTGGTCCACGCCCAGCGGGTCGATCAGCTGTACCTGGTTGCCGATCAACAACAGGTTCGGGAAGACGGTCAGGTTCATGCCGGCGCCCACCGCCAGTTCCAGCAGTCTTTTTGCCTCCATCTCGCCGTATTCCTCCGCCAGGGACTGCTCCAGATGCTCCCGCCCCGGCTGCGGGCGCTGCAGTTCCCAGGCGGATACCGCGTGCATCTCCGGGCGCTGGTCCAGGTAGTAATGCCCGTTCCCGAACGCCTTCACGAACATCCTGCTTGCGTCCGGGTCTGCCGCAAAATACTGCATGTCCTTATCGCCGTAGCGGGACGCCGCCATCATCAGCAGGGACCGGTGGGAATAAGCCGGGTGGTAGCCGTCCCCCTGGTTGTCGGTAACGAATTTCCAGTTGGCCGCAATACGATAGCGCTGGGTACCGCTCACCACCACCTCGCCGTCGCCGTAACGGTCCAGCCATTCATCAATGACCTGCCTGGCGCCTGCAAGGTAATCCTCCAGGGCCGGCTGTTCCGGGTTAAGGCAGGCGAAGATGAAACCGCGGTATGAGCTGACCCGCGCCACCTTCAACAGGTCGAACTTCCCGCTTTCCCGGTCCGCGTCATAGGCATAATCCAGGGGCACGGACACGGACCGGCCCGCCGGATCGTAAGTCCAGGAGTGATAGGGGCAGACAAATACCCTGGCATTTCCCTTGTCCTCGCGGCAGACCTTCGCGCCCCGGTGCGCGCAGCGGTTGAACAGCACGTGTACATCACCATGCACATCACGGGTAACGATCACCGCCCGCCCGCCAAGCCGGCGTGTGACAAAATCCCCCGCCGCGGGAATCTCACTCTCATGGCCCACGAACACCCAGGTACGGGCAAAAATACTGTGCATCTCACGCCGGAACAGCGCCTCACTGGTATACACCGAGCGGTGAATACGGTCTTCCTGGATAAGATAGTCCCAGTCTGGTGACATAGGTACAACGTAGCATAATAGGGGGGAAAGGTCACGGTGCCGGGAATTTCCCGAATTTCCCGGCTTGATGGGTCTGGCCAGGTACTGCAGAGTGTGTGATAAACTCCAATCATGTCCCAGATACTGAAGAACCTGCCCGTAGGCAGCTATGCCGTAATTTTCCCGTCAATCAGCAGCGGCGTGGATGAAGAGGGACACGAAAAAATGCTTGCCGAACTGTACGGCCGTGTCCAGGAAATAGAGGGCTTCCTGGGTCTGGAATCCGCCCCAGGCAGTCCGTTCAAACTTGCCGTTGCATATTTTGACTCCCTTGAGTCCATAAATACCTGGAGACAAAACAGTAAGCATATCGCCGCCAAGGAAAAAGCCCGCTCCACCTGGCTGGAAGACTGGCAGATAAGAATTTGCAGGATTGAGGATATATACGGGAAGTAGTCCCCGGGGCCGGACCTTATTAACTGTTCACCACCTGGCCGAGGATAGCGTGACCGGCCGGGCGCGTTGACAGAGGATTGCAAACGTTGATCCCGGTATGTTAAGGTGCAGTTTCATCAGGTCGCAGCCCCGCAGGCTATGACCTGTACCACCAAGGCCGAGGCGAGAGATCCCAGCCGGGCAAACGGCAGCCGGTTTCCCGCCATGAACTGAAGGAGAATTGCTAATGAAAGCAGCTAATGAAGCCAAACCCGCCGGTGACGCAACGCCGGTGATCTTTGACACACTGAAAGCGGCGCAGGAGTTGAGAAAGACCGGGTTCGAAGACCGGCAAGCCGAAGCCGTCGTAGAGACTATCAGCAAAGCAGTGAGTGAAACCGTAGCGACAAAAGCCGACCTGCAATTAGTGAGGTCTGACTTCAAATTACTGAGGTCCGAGATGGCGACAAAAGCCGACCTGCAATTACTGAGGTCCGAGGTCTGTACGCTGAGGTCCGACGTCGAATTATTGAGGTCCGAGATGGCGGCGCAGGAGAACAGAATCGTCATCAAGCTGGGCGGTTTGATGGTGACGATGATCTTTGTGCTGCTGGCTATCGGCCCGTTTTACATTCGCTGGGTGATGTCCCTGCTGGGCTCATCATAAACTCTGGCAGTAACGGGGACAGAATTGAATTCTGTCCCCCTCCAATGTGCATTGTGCGACCTGCGCGTCGTTGGGGCCGGACCAGTCCAGGCCGGACTGGTCTGATCCAGTCCAGCCAATTAAAATTCATCCAGAATTCACCCCATGAAAAAGACCTACACCGGCTCATGCCATTGCGGCAAGGTACGGTTTGAAGTGGCTATGAACCTCGACCATGTCCGGGTCTGCGACTGTACGGTCTGCAAAAAACGTGGAGCACTGAACCACCGGGTCGAGGAAAAGGACATTCAAATATTCACGCCCCTGGATGAATTAATCCAATATAAATGGCACACAATGACAGCAACCGATTACATCTGCCCCGTATGCGGCATTTTGCCGTTCCGCCATCCACGTGATAAACCGGAACTATGGACAGTGAATGTCCGGTGCCTGGATGGAGTTGACCTGGATTTAATACCTGTCAAGCAGGTACATGGGAGTACCCTGGACTAGGGAATTACAGCCCCCGTTTACTTTTCAGTTGCTTGCTTCACTCCGAAAAACCTCATAACGCACCCCGGCCTTCCGGCAGGCAATCCTGATGCGGTACTCAAACCGCCCCTCCCGGCCATCCGTGTCATAAATCACCAC
>VYCZ01000377.1 GCA_009843675.1 Gammaproteobacteria bacterium
GAAGTGGGCGGCAGCATCATCCGCATCCGCATGAGCGACGGGCACTGGCGCCTGGTCCCGGATGATCATTACAACCGGCGTATCGACGCCACAACGCCCATACCGATCAGTTCCGCGGAGCCTGTTGCCGGAACCCGTGAAGCCATCGGCACCCTGGGCAACTGCGCAGGCGGCGTGACGCCGTGGCGCACCGTACTCACCTGCGAGGAGAACTTCCACTTCTTCTACGGAGACGTCAGGTTCGAGGACGGCAGACGCATGCACGATAAAGATACCATCATCGGCTGGGACCGTTACCTCGATCACCCGCCCGAGCACTACGGCTGGGTAGTGGAAATCGACCCGTTCACGGGCGCGGCAAACAAGCTCACTACCCTGGGCCGCTTTGCCCATGAAGGCGCCACCGTGACCCTGGCGCGGGACGGCAGGCCGGTGGTCTACATGGGCGACGACAAGACCGATGAGCATATATACAAGTTCGTTGCCGATGAACCCGGCTCGCTGGAACAGGGCACCCTGTACGCGGCCGACACGGGACGGGGCCGTTGGCTGCCCCTGTCACTGGACAGGGACAAACGTCTGAAGGACGCGTTCAGGACACAGACAGAACTGCTAATCCGCACCCGCGAGGCGGCAAAGCTGATCGGCGCCACGCCCCAGGACCGCCCTGAGGACATAGAGATCGACCCGCAATCCGGCGCCGTGCTGATCGCCCTGACCAAGCACACGATGCGTCCGTATGGTTCCCTTCTTAAACTGGTGGAAAAGAATAACGATCCGTCTGCAGAGGAGTTTACCGCGAGTACCTTCCTGGCGGGCGGCACGGAAAACGGCTTTGCCTGCCCGGACAACCTGGTTTTCGATCCGCGAGGCAACCTCTGGCTGTGTACGGACATCGCATCCCACGACCTGTATGGGCTGGTTTACGCGCCTTTCAAAAACAACGGCCTGTTCCATATCCCCATGTCGGGCGCACATGCCGGCATACCGGTGCAGGTGGCTTCAGCCCCGCCGGGCGCAGAACTGACCGGACCCACTTTCAGTCCGGACGGGCGCACCCTGTTCCTGTCGGTGCAGCATCCGGGGGAAGGCTCCGATACAACAGGCGCGTTGAGCAGCCACTGGCCCGGCGGCGGCGATGCTTTGCCCAGGCCCGGCGTAATCGGCATATCAGGCCCGCTGCTGGACGGACTGACCGCAGCATAGCTTCTCAATACCTGCTATGCTCTCGCCATGCACATTATCGGCAAGTCAAATAAATTTCCGTTCGTATTAATACTCCTGCAAATCCTGGCTGCCTGGCATCCGGCACGCGCGGTGGAGGAGCAAGCGCCGGAAATCGCTTATTTCCGCCTGGTCATCGCGACCTGTTACACCTGCCACAGCGCAACCGGTGCCGGCGCCGATGCCATACCACCGCTTCAGGGTCTGTCCGAGACCTATATAAAGGAACTGTTGACCGCGTATAAAACCGGCCGGGAGCAGGCAACGATCATGAACCGTATCAGCAAGGCCCTGACCGCTGCGGAAATTGACCGGATCAGCGCCATGCTGGGCCGGGGGGAACGTTGATATGCTACAAACGCGCCGCGGTTTCCTTGCCGGCGCCCTGACTGCAGGCGCGGCCCTAGGCAGTGGAGTTTTACCATCCTGTTCCCGCCCGCCCGGCAGGGGAGCGCCGCGGGTCGTCATCATCGGCGGCGGTTACGGCGGGGCCACCTGCGCCAAATATATACGGTACTTTGACCCGGATATCGACGTAACCCTGGTCGAGGCCGGATCGCGTTATGTCACCTGCCCGTTCAGCAACGCCGTGCTGGGTGGCCTGCAGGAAGCGGAAACCATCTCCCTGGGTTATGACAACCTGAAAAACAATTACGGCGTCAACGTCATCCATGCCAGGGCAAGCGCCATTCATCCCGAAAAACGGCTCGTCACGCTTGCGGACGGGACTACCCTGCCCTACACGCGGCTGGTGATCTCGCCCGGGATCAGCTTTCTCTGGAACGATATCTTTGCCGGCTACGATGAAGCGGCCAGTTCGGTCATGCCCCACGCCTGGCACGGCGGGGAACAACTCAGGCTGTTGCAGAAACAACTGGCCGGGATGCGCGCCGGCGGCGTGTTCGCCATCGCGGTGCCGGGTACGCCGTTCCGCTGCCCGCCCGGCCCCTATGAGCGCGCCAGCCTGGTGGCGCATTACCTGAAGCGGGCCAACCCGCGCGCCAAGGTGCTGATCCTGGACGCCGGTGAACATTTCTCCAAGCAGGATTTATTCGAGGAGGCCTGGGAAGCGCTTTATCCCGGCATGATTGAACATATCCCGATATCCGCGGGCGGCCTGGTCATCGGCGTCGATCCCAAACGCATGTCCCTGCAGGCCGAAGCGGGTGAATTCAAGGTTGACGTGGCCAACGTCATCCCGTTCCAGCAGGCGGGCCGTCTGGCCGTGGACCATGGACTGGCCGATGAGAATGGCTGGTGCCCGGTCGACCACCAGACGTTCGAATCCACCCTTGTGCCCGGCATCCACGTCCTGGGTGACAGTTGTCTGGCAGGTAACATGCCGAAATCGGCTTCCTCCGCCAACAGCCAGGCCAAGGCATGCAGTCTTGCCATCGTATCCCTGCTACGCGATCGGGACCCCGGCGCCATGTTCTACCACAATACCTGTTACAGCCTGGTTGCGCCGGACTATGGCATTTCCGTCAATGCCATGTACCGTTACGAAGACAACAGGATAAAACCGGTTGAGCGCGCCGGCGGTCTGAGCCCGCTGAAAGCCGCGATGGAGTACCGGGCCAGGGAAGCCGCCTACGCCCGTAGCTGGTATGCCAGCATCAACCGGGACAGTTTTGGAATATAATTGGAATTATGTTTCAACTGACAGACGATTTAAGAATAGCCGAACTGCGCCCCCTGGTATCTCCTGCCATCCTGATGGAAGAGCTGCCGATCAGCGAGGAGG
>VYCZ01000113.1:0-900 GCA_009843675.1 Gammaproteobacteria bacterium
ATCTCACGGCCACGAAAGCGCAAAGTCACTTTTACCTTGTCGCCGTTCTGTACAAAACGCGTGATGTTCCTCAATTTGACCTGGTAATCACCATCATCAGTACCGGGCCTGAACTTCACTTCCTTGACCTGAATCTGTTTTTGCTTCTTCTTTGCAGCGTGCCTTTTCTTGTTCTGTTCGAACAGGAACTTGCCGAAGTCCATGATCCTGCAAACGGGAGGTTCTGCGTTGGGGACAATCTCGACCAGGTCGAGTTCCGCATCATCCGCTTGCCTTAAGGCCTCATCGAGGCCGACGATACCGACCTGCCCTCCTTCCGCACCGATCAACCTGACCTCGTCGGCCGTGATTTCTTCATTCACGCGATTCTGTTTCTTGATTGCGATTCGCTGTTCCTCCGCATTTCTGTCAAATGTGAACCTCCGGGATTAAGCCAGGGGCTCTTGCGCCTTATCGATAAAAGCGCTTAATGTTAGCACACCAAGGTCCTTCCCGTCACGGGTACGGACTGCAACGGTCTCATTTTCCTGCTCGCGCGCGCCGATAATCAACTGGTAAGGCACGCGTTGCAGTGCGTGCTGGCGGATTTTAAGATTGATCGTTTCATTTCTCAAGTCGGTATTTACCCGGAAACCATGATCCTCGACGGTTTGCGCTACGGACAGGGCATATTCCGACTGGTGCTGGGTAATCGAGGACACCACGACCTGAACCGGGGCCAGCCACAGCGGGAACGATCCGGCGTGATGCTCGATGATAATGCCTATGAAACGCTCCAGCGAACCCAGGATGGCCCGGTGCAGCATCACGGGCGTCTGTTTTTCGCTGTTGTCGTCCACGTACTGGGCGCCCAACCGGCCCGGCATGGAAAAATCCGCCTGGATGGTGCCGCATTGCCAT
>VYCZ01000113.1:910-2967 GCA_009843675.1 Gammaproteobacteria bacterium
ATTCCACCCCGGTGGCATTGATCGCCTGTTCCAGTGCTTGCTCGGCCTTGTCCCAGCTCGCATCATCCCCCACGCGGTTCTCCGGCCGGGTGGACAGCTTCATGATCACCTCGTGGAAGCCGAAATCGCCGTATATCTCGAACAGCAGGTCGATAAAACCGGATACCTCGGACTGGATCTGGTCCTCGGTGCAGAAGATGTGGGCATCGTCCTGGGTAAAGCCCCGCACCCGCATCAGTCCGTGCAAGGTCCCGGAGGCTTCGTTACGGTGGCAGGAGCCGAATTCCGCAAAGCGCAGCGGCAGGTCGCGATAGCTCTTGAGGCCCTGGTTGAATACCTGGATATGACCGGGACAATTCATGGGCTTGATGGCGTAATCGCGGTTTTCCGAACTGGTAGTAAACATGTCCTCGTGAAACTTGTCCCAGTGGCCGGATTTTTCCCACAGGCTGCGGTCCAGCACCAGCGGGGTGTTGATCTCCTGGTACCCTTTCCCGGCCAGTTTGGCGCGGATATAATCCCTGACGACGTTATAAAGAGTCCAACCCTTCGGGTGCCAGAACACCAGCCCCGGCGCCTCCTCCTGGAAATGGAACAGGTCCTGCTTGCGGCCCAGCTTGCGGTGATCGCGTTTCTCCGCCTCTTCCAGCCGTTGCAGGTGCTGCTTCAACGCCCTGCGGTCCGGCCATGCCGTGCCGTAGATACGCTGCAACATCTCGTTACGGGAATCGCCGCGCCAGTAGGCGCCGGCCAGCCTGGTCAGTTTGAACGCGCCGAGTTTGCCGGTGCTGGGAACGTGGGGCCCGCGGCAAAGGTCGATAAATTCGCCCTGCCGGTACAGCGACAATTCTTCATCATGGGGAATGGATTCGATGATCTGCGCCTTGTATTCCTCGCCTTGGCCGCGGAAGAATGCCACGGCCTCGTCACGTCCCATGACCAGGCGGCTGACGTCCAGATCCCGGCCGGCCAGTTCCTTCATTTTATCCTCGATCGCAGCCAGGTCATCCGGCGTAAACGACTGATCGAAGGAGAAGTCATAATAAAAACCGTCCTCAATAACGGGGCCGATGGTTACCTGCGCTTCCGGGAACAGCTCCTTTACCGCCTGGGCCATCAGGTGGGCGCAGGAATGGCGCAGGATATCCAAGCCTTCCTCGTCCCGCGCGGTGATGATGCGCAGGGCTGCATCCGCGTCAACCAGGTGGGAAGCATCGACCAGCCTGCCGTCCACTTCGGCTGCCAGGGTGGCGCGCGCCAGCCCGGGGCCGATATCCGCGGCAATATCCATTACCGACAAGGGGTCGTCATAGCTGCGCTGACTGCCGTCAGGCAGGGAAATAACAGGCATACTGTCTCCTTCATCAGTGGTGGCCCCCACAACAGGCCACGTGTCAAAGACATAATCAATGTTGTGGATTTGTAACCCGCGTGCATCCAAATCTGGATGCAGGCTGGATGTATGGTAGGCGCGATTGGATTCGAACCAACGACCCCTACCGTGTCGAGGTAGTGCTCTAACCAACTGAGCTACGCGCCTTTGGTCTTTGTAGTTTACAACAAACCGGATTATCGGGCAAACAGGAAATCCGACGGGTCCAGGTCGGAGGCGTTGACCCTGCGCAGTACGATCCTGCCGCCGCCGTGAGCGGTGAGATCGATTATGCAGTCATCGCCCTCAGCCGAAATCGCCAAGTCATCGAACGACAAGCCGCCGAAACCGGCAAGGTCGATGCGGTCTTCTCCGTTCATGAAGTCGGCTATGATGTCGGTAGCGTCATCTCCGGCAGCAAAAACGAACGTATCGCTGCCCTGGCCTCCATTAAGCTTGTCGGCGCCCTGATCCCCTGCAAGGATGTCGTTGCCGTCGCCGCCAAACAAACTATCATCACCGGTCCCACCATTTAACGTATCCGATCCGGATTCACCCAGAAGTCGATCATCACCCTCGCTCCCAAGCAAACGGTCGTCATCCTCCTTACCCCATATCCGGTCATCACCGGCGCCGCCATCCAATATATCATCGCCTTTCAAACCCGAAACTGAATCATCTCCGG
>VYCZ01000148.1:0-774 GCA_009843675.1 Gammaproteobacteria bacterium
AGCTTACACTGCGTGATATTACCCTGGAGGCAGGGTTTACTACGGGTGTGTTGTCGCATTATTTCAGGGATAAGGACAGCGTCTTGAGATTTGCATTTACAATTGCGTATAGAAAAACTTTTGAAAGAATTCTCAATGCCAATAAATCCGTCGAAAGTAACTTATTGTGCATAAGAAACGCAATGGTAGAACTTCTGCCCGACCCCGAAAAACTGGAGAGCGTTGCGTTTGTGTCGATGTGTTTCGGGATCCGGCACAGTAATGATCCCTTGCTGGCCGAGGAATACAATGCAAATAAGAATGAATACCGGGATTTGCTGAAAGAATATGTTACGAACTCCATTGAAAAAGAAGAAATCCTTCGTGCCGGGAAAACGGAGGATATACTGGATCTGATTTTGGCGGTGGTGGACGGGGTATGTATTCAGTCCTTGCTGAACCCCGAAGTCTATACAAAAAAACGATGTGTTCGCATCATTGAAAGCATGGTGGAAAGATTGCCGGCTTCGTTGAACCAGACATTTCAATAACTGTACTTCCAGTCCGGAGAAAATATTAAATGAGCAACAATAATAAACTTGTACGATTGGATGTTGACAAGTTGGCAGGCATCGATCTTGACGACTATGCGCCATACCCGGATGAAATAGTTTTATCCGGGAAATCACAGCACCAGACATATCATTTTGAGCACGGTGAACTCCTTGTTGCGGCCTACCAGGCTGCGCCTGTAAAACTTCAGCTGAATGACTACCCACAAGATGAATTTATGTA
>VYCZ01000148.1:784-2961 GCA_009843675.1 Gammaproteobacteria bacterium
ATTTATGTATCTGCTGAGCGGAAAGATAGTTATTTCCGATGAAAACGGACCATCCGAGGAGTTTTATCCGGGGCAGGCGTTAGTGCTTAAAAAAGGTTTCTGCGGCACATTTGAAATGCAGGGTAATGTACGAAAAATCGCAATTATGAATGGCGAACGTTATTCACCGTTAAATGGATAGTGAACAGATTTATTCACGATTGAAGTAAGCAGGGGGTTCCTCAATCAGCCGGTAGTCTTTTTCCGTGCCTCCCGGATTTCCTCGAGGTCCATGTCACTCGACCCCCAGAACTGCAGGAAGCGGTGATACCAGTCCCGGGCGCGGTCCCGGTCACCCTGCTGTTCATACAGTTGGCCCAGTTGATAATGGGCTTTTACATAATGGATGGGAATGTCCAGCCTGGGGTCGGTAAGGGCGACCAGTCTTTCCATCTCGGCGATGGCGCCCTCCAGGTCGCCTGCCTGCCATTTGGCCCGGGCCATGCTCTCACGGTACAGGGGGTGGTCATATATCTTCAAGGTAGCCTGGAAGTTCATTGCCGCATCTTCCGGCCGGTTCAGTAGTAGAAGGATTTCGCCGTTCAGGTGATAGAAGCGGCGAATATGCGAACGGAATTCGGGCTCGTTCACAGAGTCGCCGATCACCCGCAGGCGCTGGGCGGCATCGAGCAGCCGCCCTTTCTTGACCAGGGCCAGGCCGACCAGGTGCTCGATATCCAGATTTATATCACTCGGGTCCCGCGCCAGTTCCAGCGCCTGCCCGTAGCTCTCGATCGCCTCGTCGACCCGGCCGGTTTCGGCCTGGAAATAAGCGATGTAGAACAGCTTGAGTCCTTCACCCGCCGGATCGTTTCGCAGGCCCCGGAGACGTTTGGATTCCAGCTTGTGCTCTGCGGCCTCGGAAAACCTGCCCTGGTAGGTTGAAAGCAGCGCCAGTTCGTCGTGAATCTTCTCCTGCGTCTCATCATCGGTTGTTTCAGCGAGCAACGACTCGAGGCTTGCCCTGGCCGAATCGATCCTGTCCTCGAGGGTGTCTATCCTGGCAAGCTCCAGGACTATCATGGGGTCACCGGGTTGCTCCTGCAGTTTCTCCTGCAACATTTGCCGGGCAGCGTCGAAGTCTCCGTTCCGGCGCGCCCTGACGGCATCCGCCAGGTCGCCTTCCGGTTCCGGCAGGCCGCCGTAAGGCAGGTCGCCCGGGATTTCCGGCGTCCATCCCTCCCGCCGTTCCATGACATAGTCGGCAAGCAGCGCAGCCCGGCTTTCCAGGTATTCCCTGCCCGCTTCGACAGTGGCGCCGCGCGGGTCGCCCAGGACGCCTATCGGCGAGATGCTATGGGTGCCGTCGCGGTTGAGCTTTTCACCCATCGCCATGGCATCACCCATGAAACCCTGTTCAGCGCTTTCCAGGTCAACCAGGTCCGGTTGGCAGGCCAGCATGAAAGCCGTTTCCGACAGGCCGGCGTGAGTGCCTGCCGTTGCAGGGTCGATTCCCAGGTGTTCCGAGACAACGGCCGCCGACCCAAGATAGGCATCGGCATCGGAATAGGAAAAAATGTTTACATGGGGATAAAGCCTCTGAAGTTCCGGTTCCAGTTCGCCGGCCATGGGAAAGTTAGTGCCGTGGGTCGGAATAATGGCAATGTGGCGGAACCCGTGCCAGGCGAGACTGTGGACGTATTCGTAGACCAGGGATTTGAGTATCGGAGCGCGCACGCTGATCGTACCGGCGAAGCGCATGTGATGGGGAGAGATGCCGACCCGGATGTTGGGCGTGATAAGGGCCTGCCCTACCCGTTCTGCAACCATGCGCGCCAGGCAGTCGCCGGAGGCCGAGTCGGTTGCCAGGGCCAGTTGCGGTCCGTGCTGTTCAGTCGCCCCGATGGTAATAATCGCGGTATCAATTCCCTGCTCAAGGGCTGCATCGACCTCCTTCCACGTCTTTTTTTCCAGTTCGTGCCGGCCCGGGGTCAGGACGTGAAAGCGCCGGCCATCTTCCAGCGTCAGGCTCTCACCATCAAATGTGGCGTTCATGCCGGTATGGTTTTTATTGGAGGCTGAAGTTTTATCCGCTGACGTCCAGTAGTCCAGATCGACCCTGATGGCGCCATTTTCCGCTTCATAGCGGCCATACCCGGTTTCGACTCCGTTTTCATCACCGCTGACAAGAACAAGAT
>VYCZ01000307.1:0-1063 GCA_009843675.1 Gammaproteobacteria bacterium
ACCAGCCGATCTCCTTTTCCCTGTTCGGGTACACGGCAGCGCCCATAGCGCTGGCGATCAACTGTGCCCCCAGGCAAATACCTATAACGGCCTTGTCCTTCTCAATGGCATTGCGGATGAACTCCTTTTCCGCCGCAAGCCAGGGATAACCCGTCTCATCGTTGACGCTCATGGGACCGCCCATGATGACCAGCAAATCCACGTCAGCCGGATCCGGCAACGCCGGGTCCTCGAAGAACTTCGTGACCGTGATAGCGGCGCGCCTGGACTGTAGCCACGTCTCGATGCTGCCTAAAGACCGAGACGGATCGGCCTGTCGTCCAGGGCGGATACGACGGCGGCGTATCTTTCCAGTTGTTCCCGGTAGCGTTCCTGCTGAAGGTCGAGAAACTCGTCGGTGTCACCGGATTCGTGGCGTGAGGTTTTGTAATCAACTATCCAGCGGGTGCCTTCCTCGTCAACAAAAGTCCGGTCGACGACGATATTGACGATGTTCCCGCGGTAGACCCCGGTGAGAGCATATTCGCTGTTCTGTTCCCGGTGGCCGGCCAGCACCCACTGTCCGCGCGGGTCCGCCAGCACGCTCGTCAATGCCTGTTCCACACAGTCGCAGGCCGTCTCCAGTTCCTCTTCAGGCACGTCCAATGCCCGTAGTGACTCCAGCGAGTTCTGCCGCAGTTCGCCGATCCTTCCGGTGTTCCACCAGGCAATTCCTTCCGACGCCATCAGCTGCAGGTAGCGGTGTACTATAGTACCCACGTGCATGATCGTTCGTCCCGCCCACTGGTACTCGATCCTGGAATCTCTGTTATCAGGGTCCTGCTGTTCCGCTCCAGCCTCAGCCGGCCCGTTCCACTTTACCGGGGACGGCGGGGCAGGTAACTGCCAGTCCGCGTGCAGTCGCCGCAGGTTCGTATCCCCGGTTTCTGCCGGCAAATCCTCCTGTTCGTCCTGCTGGACCTGTTTCCCGAGCTTTGCCTGGAAATCGTGTTCAATTGCGGGCCACAGTTGCGCCAGCAATGTATTGTTCGGGGGATGCGCCAATTCGCCATCCTCTTCCACG
>VYCZ01000307.1:1073-2952 GCA_009843675.1 Gammaproteobacteria bacterium
GCAGTGATTTGCGCGCCCGGGTCGCAGCCACGTACAGCAGGCGGCCTTCTTCGTGGTATTGCTTTTTCTTCTCCAGACCCCTGATGAAATCATAGATAAGCGAGTTTTCTTCGTCACTCGCCCTGACGGGCGCCAGTAACAGGTCGGAACCGTCCGATTGGGGATCTTCCGACCGGGGATTTTCCGACCAGAGCAGCAACTGCGGGTCGTCGCTGCGACTGCGCCGGGACAATCCGGGCAGGATCACATGGTCGAACTCCAGGCCTTTTGCCCTGTGGATTGACATGACCTGCAGGGTATCATCGGCCTGGGTATCTGCGCGGGCGTACAGTCCTTTTACTCGCTTTACAAGCTCATCCGTGCCGTGCAGGTCGCCGCCCCGGTCGAGCTCATCCAGCAGATCAAAAAACCTGCCGGCATTACGCAAGTCAGTGGCCGTTTCCAGGGTTGCCGGACCGCCCAGGTTGAGCCAGGCGCTCTCCACCCAGCGCCGCAACGGCATCCTGCCCTGCAGCGCGTAGGCCTGCTCAAGCACGTCATACAGGCGCGCCGCCCTGTGCCGGCCGTCCGGGCTCAGCGTGGCGAGTCGCTGCTTGTCCTGCAGGCAGTTCCAGATGGTGTCATTCCTGGAATTCGCGCCGAGCGCCAGCAGGTCCGCCAGTTTCAGTCCGCACCAGGGCGCGCGCAACAGGGCGAGCCAGGCCACGCGGTCAGCCGGATGATGCAGGGCCCGGGTCAGCGCCAGGAGGTCCTGGATAACGGGGCGGGTCTCCAGGTGCTCAATCTCGACCGCCTGAAAGGGCACTTCACGCTGTGTCAGCAAAGCGGTGATGGATTTCAGGTGAGAGCGGCTGCGGACCAGTATGGCGATGCTTTCGGAGTTTGATAAGGCCTGGATCTTCCTGAGCTGCTCCAGTACCAGTTCCGCTTCCCGCGCATCCGTCCGGCTGCGGTCCTGACCCCGGTCATGTATGAAGATGGGATGTACGTGTACGCCGTTTTCCCCCGTGAGTTCCCTGAACCCCGCTGCCGGCGTAAAACTGACGGCGCCGCGAGCCACGTCGGGTTCGCCCGGCAATACTTCGCGGTATGCCCTGTTTACCCAATCCACCAGGGTTCGGTCCGAACGAAAGTTGACCTCGATTTTCTCCGGGTTGACAGGCACCTGCCCGATGCGTTGCTGCTCCCATGTGGCAAGAAACACGCCGACTTCCGCCTCCCGGAAGCGATAGATGGATTGCATGGGGTCGCCTACCAGGAACAGGCTGTGGCCGTCTTCCATGGACCAGCCGGCAGTCAGTTTCTCCAGTAATTCATACTGGTTGATGGAAACGTCCTGGTATTCGTCCACCAGGATATGAACGATACGGTAATCCAGGTACAAGGCGAGGTCGGTAGGGCTGTCTTCCGGTCCCAGCGCCCGGAGAGCCGCCAGGGACAGCCCGGTAAAATCCACCTGGTTGCGCTCGGCAAACAGCATGTGTAGCTGGGCGTTGGCCAGTACCAGCAGTTCGTATAACGCTTCCAATACCCGCCATTCCCTGTCACTGTAGCTGGTCGGAGGCAGCGCCCGTATTTCCAGGAACAGTTCCCTTAATCGTTCACAATCCGCGAACCGCGCCAGCAGGGATTGAAACCGGTGCTTCATGCCTTTTCCGGCGTCACCCGGCGGGAATCCTTCCCTGGCGCTGACGCGCTGGCGCCAGTCGCCTTTCCCGGTCAGACACAGTGAGACTATGAACCGCCAGCAATCCAGGTCGACACCGCTGGTTCCGGGAAGTTCTTCGATGAAGTACGGGGGATCGTCCAGGTTGTCCGCGGCATAACGAAGGCAGGCCGTAAATTCCGCCATGAGGTCATCCGGCAAGGTCTCCCGGGT
>VYCZ01000428.1 GCA_009843675.1 Gammaproteobacteria bacterium
GTATAGGGGAAACGCCCCCGGTTTGCCGGGAGCCCGGGGAGCGCAGCTTTCTTTTACATGTGCATTGTGCGACCTGACCCCATTCCCGCTTCGCTCAGAACGAAACGGCCAGCTTCGCGTACACGAAGCGCCCGTTGAAACCCGCCGGGGCATACTGGCTGTACAGGTTGCCGAGGCCGGTGCGGGCGTTAGGGTTTTTTTCCGGGTAGTTGTCGAGCAGGTTGTCCGAGCCCAGGGTGAGCGCCACCCCGTTGCCCAGGGTGTAGCGGGCGCTGGCGTCCAGGAGGCCGTAGCCATCGAAATCCAGCGCTTCCTCCGAGTCGTACCAGCCGCCATGGTAGCTGTAGCGGAGCAGCAGGTCGAACGGGCCGTAGGTATGGCGCCCGGTCAGGATGTAGCGGACATTCGGCAACCCCTGCTCATAGTCGCGAATCTCGCCGGCATCGTCCAGGGGACCGCCGGGGGTGAAACCGGTGATGTCCGTGTCAATGGCGCTGATGGCCATGTCGAGGTCGGTGACGCCGGCCGCCGTCTCCAGGGCCTGGTTGCCGGTAAATTCACAGCCCTTGGTTACCGTGCTGAAGTCGTTGGTGAAATAGTTGATGTAGTTCCAACTGCGGGCCGACGTGAGGCCGGCGGCTTCCAGTTGCCCGATGAGATCCTCCCTGACCCGGTGTGCGCCAAGGTCGGGACGGTTGAATTCGATGTCCCGGGACAGGGCCAGCCGGTCTTCCACCCGGATGCGGAAACAGTCCACGGAGAGAACGGTCGTATCCCGGTCATAGACCACTCCCGCCGCGAAGTTCTCGGACTTCTCCGGCGCCAACGCCTTGCCGCCCAGGGCTGTGCCGGCCGGACCGGCCGGGGCGATGGTGGCAACGATGGACAGCGCCCGCTCGTCCCCGTCACCGGCATTCTTCGAGGTCGCGTTGATGGCGTTGGACTGGCCGGGGGTAGGCGCCCGGAACCCGGTGCTCCAGGCGCCCCGCAGCGCCAGGACGCCGGTGAGCGCCAGCCGGGTGGACAGCTTGCCGTTGGTGGTTGCCCCGAAGTCCTCGTAATCCTCGTGGCGCAGCGCCGCGCCCAGGGTCCAGTTCTCCAGGATATCGGCTTCCAGGTCCAGGTATACGGCGTAATTGGAACGCGACCACGCGCCGGCAGTGTCCGGGCTGAAACCGGGGAAGCCGTTGGTGGCTGCCGTAAAGCCCTGGGACTGCAAGTCCACCACGACGCCGTTGCGTTCGAATGTGCGCTCCCAGGAGGCAGGCTCGCCGCCTTCTATCTCAAACTTCTCTTCACGCCACTCCAGGCCGAAGGCGACGTTCAGGTCCGAGGCCAGGAACGGCAGGTTGACGGGATACGCCAGGTCCAGGTGCACGTGTTCTTCCCGCTGCACGTAAGCCCCCGGATCGAAGCTGAGACTATCCGGATTAGCCGGTCCCAGCGCCGCATTGACCGTATTGCGGATGAAGAACGCGACATCGCTCTCCCCGATGCCGGCGCTGAGCTCCGCGGAGAGGCCGAATGCCGTCGCGCCGCGCAAGCCGGCGACCAGGGAATAATCGCGGGTCCTGCCGCCGAAGCGGGGCGTGAACCCGCCGGGGAACAGCTCGTTCATGATGAAACAGTCAGGGTGGGCCAGCTTGAATGCCCGGGTGTCGAAGACGCCGTCCCGATAGAACCGTCCCTCGGGCAGCAGTTTGCGCGGGCAGTTGCCGGCGCCGGTGAGGTCGCCCACCAGGCGCAAGCCGCCCAGCGTGTACACGCCCTCCCGGTTGTTCGGGTTGCGGAAATAGAACCCGCCGTCCGTTTCCTTCCGGGCAAAGTTGCCGAAAGCGAACGCTTCCAGGCGTTCGGTCAGCGGCAACCCGGCGTTGAAGAAGGTCTTGATGTCGTCCTCGACCTTCGGGCTGCCCCAGATCTGGGCCGGGTCGGCCACGGCGCGATTACCGGCTGCGATGAGCGCTGCCGCATCGTCCCGCTGCACGCTACGGCTGGTGTCGCCGGATTCACCGTATTCCAGGCTCAGGTTCAAAAAGCCATCGCCCAGGGGCAGGCCCGCATTCGCCGCAAAGGTGTAACGGGCGCCGTCTCCTGCGCTGGTCTCGCCATACCTGGCTTCAAGGTCCATCCCCTCGGGGTAGTCTTTGAGGACAAAGTTCATCACCCCAGCAATCGCATCGGAACCATACTGGGCCGCGGCGCCGTCGCGCAATACTTCGATGCGTTGCAGGGCAATGGCGGGGATCACCGACAGGTCCGGCCCCTGCGCGCCCTCGGACGCCTTGGGCGTCAGCCATGCGATCACCGCGCCGCGGTGCCGGCGCTTGCCGTTGACCAGGACCAGGGTATGGTCGGCCGCCAGGTTGCGCAGGTTGGGCGGGCGCACGATGGTCGCGCCATCGGCAATTGGCTGCATGTTGGCGCTGAATGTCGGCGATACCGTGCGCAGCAGGTCGAGCATGTCGGTGTTGCCCTGGTCCTGCAGGTCCTGCTCATCAACCAGTTGCACCGGGGAGTGGGATTCCGACAACGCCCGCCCGGCGCGCCGTGAACCCACAACCACAATTTCCTCTACCGTCGTCGCTTCATCCTGCCGGGTTTCAGCCTGTGCGGGCGCGCCGGGCAGCGCAGCAAGGGCGGCAGTTACGAGGGCAAACCAACAGGAGAGAAAACGCATGGTTTCGACATCAGGAGAGTATGTGCAAATGAGGCCCAAGCCCCGATAACAGTCATTATTTCATAACTCATTGTGACGTGTCTGAATGTAGTTGCAGTTCGGAGATACATACCACACTGCCATCCGTGTCATAAATCACCACCGCCGGCCGCTTGCCGGGCGCGTTGACAGCGGATTGCAAACATTAATTCCTGTATGTTAGGGTATAGTTTCATCAGGTTGCAGGCTATGACCTGTACCACCAAGGCCGAGGCGAGAGATCCCAGC
>VYCZ01000257.1 GCA_009843675.1 Gammaproteobacteria bacterium
GTTTCGGACTGTGCCCGCAGCAATTCACGTTGCTGAAACGGTGTGACATACACATAGGACATCCGGCCTGCCAGGGTTTCCGAGGACTGGCGCAGCAGTTCAGGCGATGCCGAGCCCAGTATCAGGAAACGCGCAGGTTGCGGGCGCTCGTCGATCAATGCGCGCAGCAGCGGGAACAGGTCGGGGCGCAACTGCACTTCATCGATACATACCAGCCTGTCCCGGTGCAGGGAAAGAAACGCCTCGGCATCCTGCAACTGCGCCAGGTGTGAATGCCGTTCCAGGTCCAGGTACAGCGAGTCCGGCCGGGATACAATCACGGACTTCGCCAGCGTAGTCTTCCCCACCTGCCTGGGCCCGAGAATGGCCACGGCAGGGAAATGCGCCAGGTCGTCGATAACGGTTTGCCTGATTTCCCGTTCAATAAACATGTGCTGATTGTAAATCAGATTTTCAATCAGCACAATATCACTTGGAAAGAGTGCTGGCCGGATTCCCCACTGTAATGAGGAAACCATCCAGACAGAGGGCGCGATCCGTATGCAACCCCGCTAAGGCCGGAGTTGTTGATAACTGTCAATGCCTGCACTTGTCGATTAACCCTCTTCCCCTTGATTTTTTGGCCAACAACGCTATAGTAAACATGCCTTGGCGGGACGTAAACAGACCCGTCCAGGAAGCATCGCCGCTGCAGCATAAGCGGCGGGTCAACCGGTGTGTAAAGAGATATGAACCTGCAAGTGACTATTCCTGAGAGCGAGGCGTTGACGGCTTTTTGCCTGGAGAACGACATTATAAAGCTGGCCGTTTTTGGCTCAGCCCTGCGCGAGGATTTCAACGCGGACAGCGATGTTGACCTGTTGGTTAAGTTCAAGCCAGAAGCCGTTGTCGACTTGCTCATGATAGCCGGAATTGAAATTGCTCTTTCTCCGTTGTTCGGCGGGCGCAGCATCGACCTGCGCACGCTGGAGGAACTGAGTCCTTATATCAAGGGCAGGGTGCTGGACGACGCGATATTACTGGTAGATATGACCGCGCCGGAGGGTGAAGCAAGCAGAACCAGACAGGAACATTCCAGCGAAGCTGGCGCGATAACTCATGTCCGTCATTGATGACGCTACCCGGCTGCGGCACATGCTGGATGCAGGATGTGAAGCGCTTGAAATGAGTAAAGGTAAGAATCGAGATGATTTGGCCAATGATCGCAAGCTGTCATTGGCATTAGTGAAGCTTTTGGAGACTGTGGGAGAAGCTGCCTATAAGGTATCACAGGCAAAAAGGCTGGAGCTTGATCAGATAGAGTTTGAAAAGATAATTAAAATGCGTCATCGGCTTGTCCACAATTATTTCGACATTAACTACGATGTTATCTGGAATACAATTCAGAACAGCCTGCCTGAACTGGTGAAACAGCTTAAAGAAATTCCTGAATGCAGTAATGATATGACTCCTCCCTTCTCGACGCCGACAAACAAATGGTAGTTGCAGGTATCAACAACAGCATGATGAAGTGAAATCTGGAGGAGCGCACGGCTTTTTGTTCACCACACTACATTTCTCACGGTGAACGGGCAACGTCGAATATGAGGCCAAATGTCACCCGGTAGTTTTCTCCTCGGACAGAACAAAAGTTGTAATGCGTATTGCATGCCATGACTGACTCATACCCATCCTCCAGCACCTTCTCGTCAGCCAACGACGCTACCCGGCCGGTAACTCCCAGCCTGCCCGCCAACCAGGTCCACGCCGAGCTGCGCCGGCTGGCCGCCAGCAGTTTCACCCAGGGCAAGCTGTTCGAGCGCGTGATGATCAAGTATTTCCTGCACGCGCCCCTGTACCGGGAGAAACTGAACAACGTGCAACTGTGGGAAGACTGGGCCCATGAGCACGGCATTGACGGGCGTGATACCGGCATCGACTTGGTGGCCGACACCCATGGCGGCGACTACTGGGCCATCCAGTGCAAGTGTTATGCGGACACCCACACCCTGCAGAAGTCAAACATCGACTCGTTTCTCTCAAACACCGGCAAACGTTGGGGCGATGAACAGTTCACTTTCTCCGAAGCGCTGATTGTCTCAACCACGCCACGCTGGTCAATCCATGCGGAGCAGGCCATCACCGGACGCATGCCACCGTGCATCCGGCTCGACCTGACTGAGCTGACCGACGATGCGGGCGTGGACTGGTCGGCCCTGTTGCCCGACCTGGGGCTTGAGAAGACAGCCCCGCGGCAGTTGCGGCCCCACCAGCAGACCGCGCTGGATGACGTTGTGGCAGGTTTCACCGGCGCCGACCGGGGGCAACTCATCATGGCCTGCGGCGCCGGCAAGACCTACACGGCCCTCAGGATTGCCGGGCGGCAGGTCGGCGCCGGCGGACGGGTGCTGTTCCTGGCGCCCTCCCTGTCGCTGGTCTCACAGACCTTGCGCGAGTGGGCGGCCCATCATCATTGGGACGGCATCCGCACCTTTGCCGTGTGCTCGGACAGCAAGGTCGGGCGCACCAATGAAGACATCAACGCCTACGACATGGCCATCCCGCCCACCACGGACGGGCAAAAGCTGGCCGACGGCCTGGCAAGCGAGCTGCCGACAGGGCACGTCCAACTGGTGTTCGCGACCTACCATTCCATCGGCGTGGTGCACGACGCCCAACAACAGGGCGCGCCGGCCTTCGACCTGGTGGTCTGCGATGAAGCCCACCGCACCACCGGGGTGGATCTCAAGGACCGGGAGGCGTCGTACTATACCAGAGTGCATGACGGCGAGTACCTGAAGGCCGACAAGCGCCTGTACATGACGGCGACCCCGCGTATCTACCAGGACAGCGCAAAGAAGAGTGCTCGGGAAAAAGATCAGGTGGCCGAGATCTACTCCATGGATGAGGCTTACAATTACGGCAACCCCTTCCACCGGCTGGATTTCTCCGATGCAGTAGCCAT
>VYCZ01000214.1 GCA_009843675.1 Gammaproteobacteria bacterium
CGACGGCGCCGCCACCATGGACTGGATGGAACAGGAACAGGAGCGGGGCATCACGATCACGTCAGCGGCGACAACCTGTTTCTGGAAAGGCATGGCCGGCCAATACCCGGAACACCGGATCAACATCATCGATACCCCGGGGCATGTGGATTTTACCATCGAGGTCGAGAGATCACTCAGGGTCCTGGATAGCGCCTGCGCGGTGTTCTGCGCCGTCGGCGGTGTCGAACCGCAATCGGAAACGGTATGGCGCCAGGCAAACAAATATAACGTGCCGAGACTGGCCTTCGTCAACAAAATGGATCGCTCCGGAGCGGATTTCCTGAGGGTGGTGAGCCAGATCAGGGAACGCCTCGGCAGCACGGCTGTGCCGTTGCAACTTCCAATCGGCACGGAAGACAAGTACCGGGGCATCGTCGACCTGGTGCGCGGCAAGGCAATTTTCTGGGATGACGTGAGTATGGGTATGAACTTCACCGAGGAGGATATCCCGGAGGACATGCTCGGCGCCTGCCGGGAAGCCCGGGAACAGGTGGTGGAAGCCGCCGCGGAGGCAGATGAGGAATTAATGGAACTGTACCTGGAAGATGGCGATCTGTCCGCTGAACAGGTTAAGCGGGGTATCAGGAAAAGAACCCTGGGCAACGAGATAGTGCCGGTACTGTGCGGATCGGCATTCAAGAACAAAGGCGTCCAGTGCATGCTGGACGCGGTCATCGATTACCTGCCCGCGCCTGTTGACGTTCCTGCGGTAAAAGGTGTGCTTGCAAACGGGGCCGAAACCGAAATTTCCAGGCAATCATCCGATAACGAACCGTTTGCAGCCCTTGCCTTCAAGATTGCCACTGACCCGTTCGTAGGGTCATTGACTTTTTTCCGGGTCTACTCGGGCGTACTCAAGTCCGGCGACATGGTCCTGAACTCGGCGAAAGGCAAGAAAGAGCGTATCGGGCGTATCCTGCAGATGCATGCCAATTCCAGGGAGGAATTAAAGGAAGTCAGGGCAGGGGATATTGCCGCAGCGGTCGGTCTCAAGGACGTTACCACGGGTGATACCTTATGCCCGGCGGGTAACTCGATCATCCTGGAAAGGATGGAATTTCCGGCCCCGGTCATTTCCGTTGCAGTGGAGCCGAAAACCAGGCCCGACCAGGAAAAAATGGGTATGGCCCTGGGTAAACTGGCGCAGGAAGATCCCTCGTTCCGGGTGCATACCGACGATGAGTCCGGGCAGACCATCATCTCAGGCATGGGAGAGTTGCACCTGGAAATAATCGTGGACCGGTTGAAGCGGGAATTCAAGGTGGACGCCAACGTCGGCAGACCCCAGGTGGCTTACCGCGAAACCATCCGCAAGCCGGTGGAGAAGGCGGAAGGGCGGTTTGTGCGCCAGACCGGCGGGCGCGGACAGTACGGACACGTAATAATGAAAATTGAACCCCAGGCGCCGGGGCACGGCTATGAGTTCATCAACAATATTGCCGGCGGCGTCATACCGAAGGATTATATTCCTGCCGTAAACAAAGGCATACAGGAGCAGATGGAGAGCGGTGTGCTGGCAGGTTACCCGATGGTGGACGTAAAAGTCACCCTGTATGACGGTTCTTTCCATGAAGTGGATTCCAGTGAGATGGCCTTCAAGATTGCCGGTTCCATAGGCTTTAAGGACGGCGCCGGGCGCGGTGCGCCGGTGCTGCTGGAGCCGGTCATGAAAGTGGAAGTCGTAACACCCGAAGATTACCTGGGTTCGGTGACCGGTGACCTGAGCCGGCGCCGGGGCATCCTGTCGGAAACAGTAAGTTCTGCCGCAGGTAAGATAATCAAGGCGGAGGTTCCCCTTGAGCAGATGTTCGGTTATGCGACAGCATTGCGTTCAGCTACCCAGGGGCGCGCTACTTACACGATGGAATTCTCGAAATACACTCCGGTACCTCCAGGGATAGCGGAAGAACTCACAAAACGAAGCGCGGCGTAGTCAAACCCGGGTACAGAGCAAAAAATCATGGCGACAGAACAGGTTATACGGATAAGATTGAAGGCGTTCGACCATCGGCTGATCGATCAGTCGACCCGGGAAATCGTCGAGACCGCGCGCCGCACCGGCGCCCATGTCAAAGGGCCTATCCCGTTGCCGACAAAAAAAGAACGCTACACGGTCCTGATATCTCCCCATGTAAACAAGGACGCCAGGGACCAGTATGAGATCAGGACTCACAAGCGCCTGGTGGATATCGTCAACCCCACGGACAAGACGGTTGACGCGTTGATGAAACTGGACCTGGCCGCCGGCGTGGACGTCCAGATTAAACTGAGCTGAACACAAGGGCTTCACGACGGGTCGGAATCATGGCGATTGGAATTGTAGGAAAAAAGCGGGGGATGACCCGGATATTTACCGAAGCCGGCCGGTCCGTGCCGGTAACGGTGATCGAAGCCATCCCCAACAGGGTTACCTCCCTGGCCACCGATGAGCAGCGCGGTTACAGCGCCGTGCAGGTCGCCTACGGCAGCAAGCGCCGCAACCTGATCAACAAGCCCCTGGCGGGGACGCTGGCCCGGGCCGGTGTCGAGACTGCAGAGGGCCTGCATGAATTCAGGCTGGACGGCAGTGAGGCCGCGGATTTGGCTGCAGGTTCGGAAATAACGGTGGATATTTTCCAGGTCGGACAGAAGGTGGATGTGACGGGTAAAACAATCGGGAAAGGTTACGCGGGCGTGATAAAGCGGCATAACTTCAGCAGCCAGCGTAACAGTCACGGTAATTCCCGCGCCCACCGTGCTCCCGGTTCGATAGGGCAGAACCAGTCACCCGGGCGTGTTTTCCCCGGCAAGAAAATGGCGGGGCACATGGGCAATGTAAAACAAACGGCGCAGAACCTGGAAGTCATCAAGGTGGACCCGGCCAGCGGGGACCCGGCCCGCCGTCATGGCCCA
>VYCZ01000076.1 GCA_009843675.1 Gammaproteobacteria bacterium
CCATGAACGGGCGCCGATCAAATGCCGGTACTGCCTGCCACATGTTAAGGGGAATACGGTCATGTTTGCGCGCCCTGCCGATGGATAGCGTTCCGTTGCCGATTTGCCTGCCCAGTTCGGTGGCGTTGGCGATATCGTTACGGATGATCGCATTTACTCCTTGAGCATCGCCCCATTCCAGCCCCCCGGAATCCATGTACACCGCAAACGCCGCGCCCGTCTCGATAGTGTCTATGCCCACTTCGTCACAGAGACGATCCAGTCGGGCGATTTCTTCCCAGTCGTTGATTGCACAGTTGGATCCCATCAGCGTAATGGTTTCAAATTCCAGGGCGGAGGTCAGGTAATGCCCGTGCTCATCGTGAACCACGTTGGAACAGCGCACGATGCAACCCGTCAGACAGTTATGCATTCCGCCCCCGCGGGACTCGAAGGATTCAAGTATCCTTGCCCCGTCCAGTTTCTCCCATTCCGGGTTCTGGCCGGAGGTGCGATTCTTGTAGGGAAACGCATGCAGCATATTGGCAGTCGGCACCAGGGAACTGGTGCCGTATTTGAATGCGTCATGACGGCCGTTGGTCAGGTAATCCTGGCTGAATGTCTTTTTATATTTTGCAAAGGTCCCGGGATCCTGTGCTTTACGTAACGGCGCCCTGCCGGGGTCAATCAATATCCACTTCAGGCATTTCGAACCCATGACCGCGCCGACACCTCCGCGCGCCGCGTGTCTTGCCGGGTGACGGCCCTTGCTGCGGTCGGTACAGGCAATGGACGCGCTGGCCAGCAGGTGCTCCCCGGCCGGTCCAATGGACATGGCGGAGGCTGATGCGGGGTGATTCGCCAGCAGTTTTTCACAGCAGGCATAATTCCACAGTCCCTTATATTCATCGGCGGCGACAAGATCGGCGCCGTCAGCATTGATTCTTAATCCCCAGCGATTATTTCCTTGCGCGGGTTGCCCTGTGATCACGACCACCCTGTATCCTAACCTCATCAGGTCCTGTGCCGGTTCACCTCCAACATTGGCTTCCTTGATACCACCCGTCAGAGGACTCTTGCAGCCTACGGACAGGCGCCCTGATGTCGGCGCCGTGGTCCCCGATAACAAGCCGGGCGCTATCACCAGCATGTTTTCCGGACCCAGGGGATCACACAGGGGCGGGCACTCACCGAGCAGTATCCTGGCAATCAGCGCGCGACCGCCCAGATACTTCCACTCGGGCGGATATCTATCGACGGAGACGACCCGGCGGGTCATATCCACATGGAGTATTTTATCGTTATCCCAGGCTGCCACAGGAATCACCCGGTAACATTACCATCTTGCCTCGTCCATCAGGGTCTTCATGTCCTTAACCGCCTGGTAGAGACCGGAAAATACGGCCCGGGCAATGATGGAATGGCCTATGTTGAGCTCGGCAACCTGTTCAATCGCGGCAACGGGTTTAACATTATGGTAGTGCAAACCGTGCCCGGCGTTGATTTGTAACGGTGTTCCAGCGGCATGCTCAACAGCCCGGACAATTTTATTGAATTCCATATCCTGCGTTTCAGGGCTGTCAGAGTCTGCGTAGTGACCGGTGTGTATCTCAATCATATCTGCGCCTGCATTAACCGCGGCGTCAATCTGCCCGGCGTCTGCGTCGATGAACAACGATACCCTGGAACCGTTTGCCTGCAGCCTGGCGCAAGCTTCTCTTATCCTCTCCTGCTGGCCAATCACTTCCAGGCCGCCCTCCGTGGTCAACTCTTCCCGGCGTTCAGGAACAAAGCAGCAATATTCCGGCTTGTATGTTTCAGCAAGCGCCAACATTTCGTCAGTCACCGCCATTTCAAGGTTGATCGGAATCGTCAGCACGTCCTTCAACATCTCCACGTCCCTTTCCTGGATGTGGCGGCGGTCCTCGCGCAGGTGTACCGTAATGGAATCGGCGCCTGCCTGTTCGGCTACCAGGGCAGCATGTACCGGTTCCGGATAACGGGTCAGCCTGGCCTGGCGCAGCGTTGCCACGTGATCGATGTTCACACCCAGTTTTACTGGTTTCATGGATTATGCTGCTGTTCTATATTCATGGTAAAACGATAAAGCTCCCGGCTGGCCAGGGGCTTGTCGCCCAACAGTCCGCCCAGGGCCTTGCGCATCAGTTGCTTGGCCTCTGTGAGAACGATCTCATCGCCGAGGTTTTCTTCGGCCAGGGCCAGCAATGTGCGCCCGGAAATTTGCAGGGCGCCCGGATCAGGCGCAGCGCCTGGCGCCGGACCCTGTTCCGGCAGGTAAGTATAATACTGATCCGGGCTGATGGCATTTCCTTCGGTATCCGTCTCCAGCGCCAGGCCGTAACCCAGCGCTTTCAGCAGCCGTTTTTCGAACAGTCTGAGAGTGGCCTGCTCGGTCGCGCTGTCGGTCAGTTTAGCCAGCGCTTCGGCATAGGCATCAAACAGTTCCGGGTGAGGCTCGTGCCTGTGCAGCAGCCTGACCAGCAGTTCATTGATATAAAATACCGTCAGGAGTCCGCCTGCCTCCTGTGGATTAATGCCGTGACAGGGTTCTACCCCGGTGAGCGTGCCCAGTTCCCGGCGCATTGACCAGGCAATATTGATCTTCCTTCCCGGCTGCAACAACGCGCGTTTATCGTTTTTCTGCTTCCTGGCGCCCTTTGCCAGCAGGCTCAGCCTGCCGTACCGGCGTGAAAACACATCCAGCAACAGGCTCGTTTCACGATAATTACGGTTGTGCAGGATATAACAAGGATTGAGCTCGGCCCTCACGATATATTAATTCCTAATCATACCCAAGTGTCTTCAGCGCCTTGATGTCTTCGGTCCAGTTCTTTTTCGTTTTGACCCAGGTTTGCAGGTACACCTTCTTTGCAAAGAACTTTTCCAGTTCAATACGCGCATCGGCACATATTGACTTTAACATCCTGC
>VYCZ01000096.1 GCA_009843675.1 Gammaproteobacteria bacterium
CGAGTCCCGCTCCACAATCCATGAACTGCCTGACCGCGATCACGTCGGCGCCGAGAAAGGCAAATGCGACCGGAATGCCCAGGGCTATAAGGAGAATCGTGATGCCCAGCATCAGGGCGAACGCGGCAAACCAGATCAGGTACATCAGTCAGCCTTTTTTCCGTTATTCATGGATCCCGATTTCTCCGTCGTACATGCTGTCCAGGCCCAGCAGGTAACGGCCAAATTCGGCGGTCAGCAGGGCGAAGGAGACCGGCATCACGGCGAATATCAGCCAGCGCGGCATGTCGAACGAGCGGACTTCCTGATCGCCCCTGATCCATGCCTCAAACGTCACCAGGCCGGCGTAATAACATATCAAGCCGCAAGTCATTGCGCACAACAGGTAACAGAGTTTGCAGATAAATGGCCGTAGCGCTGCAGGCGCAACGGCCGTTACCAGTTGCATATAGACATGATGTTTTTTCCGGACCAGCCACGGCGCCCCCAGCAGGGTAACGTAATACAGGCCGTATTCCGTCACGGCAAGGGTATGGGTAAATGGCGGGAAGCCGGTGTTTCTGGCGATGACGTCATAGAGTATTAACAGGGTAACCAGTGCAAGAAGCGCCGCCCCCAGTGAGAACAGGCAGAACAACAGTTTCTCGTATGTTCCTTCCGGCCTGTCAATCATGGCTGTTGTGTCTCCCCGGCGCGGTAAAATTTGTCCAGCAGTTCCGCATAATATTCCGGTGAACGTTTCTGTAAACGCTGCCAGATGACGTCGTGAGCGATCCGGCGGTATTTCCTCTCGCCATTTCCGTCCAGGGTGACGATCTCCATGCCGAGCCGGCGCATACGATCGTCCAGTGTCCGGGTTAATTTCAGGAAGCGTTCATAGCTGCTTGTCTCATAGTCGATAGCAGCGTTGCGCAGGACGTCACGCACCTGTTCAGGGAGCTGTTCCCACCTGTCCCGGTTGAAAATGATACCTACGTCACTGGAAAACACGCCGGGGTCGATACGGTATTTGAGGTGCTGGTGCCATGACGAATCTTCCAGACCTACGATGGGCCAGCCTACGCCCTGGATCATATTGCGCTCCAGGGCCATGTAGATATCCGGCGCGGCGACATTGACGAACCGGGCGCCGAGACTGTTGATGAAGTCACGCCATACCGGGCCGCCGCGGATCAGGCTGGCGCTCAGGTCAGGTACGCCATCTGCATTCAATCGCGGCCGGTCACGGGTGAATACATGAAATTCGATGAACATGGCGCGGGCCAGGTAACGCACGTCCAGTTTTTGCCGGTGTATCCGGTCCATCAACTCAATGCCGCCATTACGCCTTGTTTCCCGGGGAGGGAGGTTGCTGGCAAACAGCGCTTCGACCTCGGGCAGTAAACCGATATAGTAGGTGGCTGGGCCGAATACCATGTGCACCACCCCGGTGCGCACCGCATCGGCCTGTTCAAACGTCGGAATTGCCTCGGGCCCGCCCACGAAAATTATCCTGAACCTGCCTTCGCCCAGTTCGTTCACCTGTTTTATCCATTGTTCGAAATCGCGGGTGTAGTCGGTTTGTCTCGGCAGCATGCTGATAGCCCGGATGAGTTCAATATCCGGTTGCGGGCTGCACGCGGGCAGCGCCAGGATGGAAAATAACAGGAGCGATTTGATAAGATGGCCGGAAAGCATGGGATACGACCCAATATAACATATGCAAGAAATGCCGACTAAGCTGGACAGCCGCACCAGGCCGCAATTGCCGCCGACCCATTACCTGGACAACCGTATCTATACCGACCCGGCCGTATTCGAGGCAGAAAGGGATTCCATTCTTGCCCGGACCTGGCGTTTTGTCTGTCATGCTTCCGAAATACCGGAGCCGTATGATTATCGCCTGGTGCAGGTAGCAGGTCATGAACTGGTGCTGGTCAGGGGAAAAGACAGGGAAATTCGCGCCTTTTACAACAGTTGTGCCCACCGCGGCGCGCGGGTCGTCAGAAAAACGGCCGGCAGGCTGGAACAGGGGCGCATGACCTGCTTCTACCACCTGTGGAGCTATGATGACAGGGGGCGATGTACCGGTATTTCCAAACCCGCAGGCTACCGGGACTCATCCGTGCGAAAAGAGGATACCGGTCTGAGACCGGTGCGCGTGGAAACACTGTTTGACCTGGTCTTTGTATGCCTGGATGATGCGGCGGTCTCCTTGCATGACTTTCTTGGAGAAACCCTAATTGAAACCATTCGCACACCGTTCGGCATTGCCGACCTGGAAGTATTCCACCTGCATCGCACGGAAATCCAGGCCAACTGGAAATTGTTCGTCGAGACCAACTACGAGGGATATCACGAGCTGTTGCATTTGCTGAACAGGACTACCGGCGTCGCCCAGCAGAAATACCAGGAGCGGCAATGGAGGACACATGAACGGGGCCATGTCAGTTTCGACCATGCCAGCATCGACTACGGGAACCTTAACTATGAACAGCGCAAGGCCGGCATGATGCCCGGGATGAAACCGAACGGGCACGTGGTCATTAACCTGTTTCCCGATATGCTGCTGAACTGCCGTTCGACGGTTGCCCGTATTGATTCCCTGATGCCCTTATCGTCCACTCGCACGTTACTGGAATGCCGGGGCCTGGGTCTTGCGGACGATACCGGTGAGGTACGCGCCATGCGAGTGCGCCACCATAACCAGGTGTGGGGGCCGACCGGGATTAACCTGGCCGAGGACATGTGGGCAGTCCAGGCACAGATGCGCAACATGGAAAACGGCAGCAGCCGCTACAGCGTTATCGCGCGCGAGGAAGAAGGGCCAATGGATGATTCTTCACTGCGTAATTTTTACGCGGAATGGAGCCGCCTGACGGGTTACCGGGCGCATGACCTCGGCGTTGTGCGCTCCGGCAGCACGAGGGACGGATTTTAAATC
>VYCZ01000030.1 GCA_009843675.1 Gammaproteobacteria bacterium
GTTGTGGGGGAATGTCGGGGTTTGCATTGTTGTTCGTTATATAGTTTTGTTGGTTGTGGGGGCCTTCCCTGTTGTTCACTGGCATTTCCATTTATAGAAAATTACGGGGATAACCACCAGAGTCAGCACGGTTGAACTCAGTACGCCCCCTATCATAGGCGCGGCTACTCGTTGCATTACCTCCGATCCCGTGCCGTCGATGAGCATAATCGGCAGCAGGCCGGCGATGGTCGAACAGGCTGTCATCATAATGGGCCGCAGGCGTTGTTCCGCCGCGTTAATCACGTTGTTGCGCAAAACAGCGGCTTCCGGTTTTTTAACCGTGAAATGGACGGATGTCAATGATTTTTTCAGAAACTCAAGCATCACTATCCCGCTTTCCACAGCTACGCCTGCAAGCGCTATAAAGCCGATACCCACCGCAATGGACAAATTGAAGTCCAGCAAATACAACAACCACACTCCCCCGCCGAAAGCAAACGGCAGGGTAGCCATGATGAGACATACATCTGCCAGGCTGCGGAAATTCAGGTATAGCAATATGAAAATAATGAAGAGCGTGACCGGCACTACGACTGATAACCTTTCCACCGCCCGCTCCATGTACTCATACTGGCCTGACCAGGCCAGCGAGTAACCCGGAGGCAGTTCCACTTCAGCGGCAACCCGGGCGCGGGCCTCGTTTACGTAACTGCTGAGGTCCCGGTCCCGTATATCCACGTAAACCCAGCCGTTAAGCCGCGCGTTCTCGCTTTTTATCAGCGGCGGGCCATCTGTTACCTTGATGTCCGCAACATCTTCCAGGGGAATCCGCGCCCCTGCCGGAGTAATAACCGGCAACTGCCGCAGGCGTTCCAGGGAGTCCCGTATCCTGCGTGGATAACGGATATTGACCGGGTAGCGCTCCAGTCCTTCCACCGTTTGCGTTACATTCATGCCGCCGATTGCAGTACGGACGATATCCTGGATATCATCGATATTAAGGCTCAGACGGGCTGCGCTGACCCGGTTGATGTCAATCGTGATATAGCGGCCGCCCGTAACCCGTTCCGCATACACCGACGCCGTGCCGGGAATATTTCCCAGGGCCTCTTCAATCCGGTAGCCGATATCCTCTATCACCTTGAGGTCCGCTCCGGCGACCTTGATCCCCAGGGGTGTCTTTATGCCTGTTGCCAGCATGTCGATGCGCGTTTTGATGGGCATGACCCAGGCGTTGGTTATCCCCGGCAACCGGACCAGTTCGTCGAGTTCCTGCTTCAGGGAATCCATTGTCATACCCTCGCGCCACTCACTGCGCGGCCTGAGCCTGATCAGGGTTTCTATCATGGTCATGGGGGCCGGGTCCGTCGCCGTCTCGGCCTGGCCAATCTTGCCGAATACCGTGTCGACCTCAGGCACGGTACGGATCAGCTTATCGGTTTGCTGCAGCACCTGCCGGGCCTTGCCGGCAGAGATTGCGGGCAAGGTGGTCGGCATATACATCAAATCTCCCTCATCCAGTTCCGGCATGAATTCACCGCCAAGCCGGCTTATGGGCCATAAACCTATCAATAACACGAGCATCGCTGCAAACAATGCCGCCGACGGGAAGCGCAATAAAAGGCCGAGTGCCGGGCGGTAGATTCCCGACAGCAACCGTACTACGGGGTTCCCGGCGACCGGCACGATACGTCCGCGCATGAAATAGCCCAGCAGTACGGGAACCAGGGTAACCGCCAGTATCGTTGCTGACAGCAGGGCATACAGCCAGGTGAACGCCAGGGGTGAAAACATGCGTCCTTCCTGGGCCTGGAGGGTAAATATCGGCAACACACTGAGACCCGTAATCAGCAGGGCAAAGAATAACGGCCGCCCTACTTCGGCGGCGGCGCCGGCGACAGTCTGCCAATGGGCATCTCGGCCGGGGTTTCGTTCCAGGTGCTTGTGCACGTTATCGATCATGACAACCGCCGCGTCCACCATGACGCCGATGGCTATGGCGATCCCCCCGAGCGACATGATGTTGGCGTTGACACCCTGTGTATACATGATCAGGAACGCCATCAGGATGCCCAGGGGCAGACTGATAATCACGGATATCACGGAGCGCAGGTGCAGCAGGAATAATACACAGACGATCGCCACAAGCAACAGTTCGGCCAACAGGGCATTGCTCAAGGTGTCGATCGTGCGGTTGATCAGCCCGGACCGGTCGTATGTCTCAATAATTTCCACACCGTCAGGCAGGCTGTTTCCCAGTTCCCCCAGCTTGCTTTTCACGTCATCTATGACTTTCCGGGCATTCTCTCCCCAACGCATGACGATAATGCCGCCAACCACCTCACCTTCTCCATTGAGTTCCGCAATACCGCGCCGGAGCTGCGGCCCCACATGCACGTCTGCCACGTCACCCAGCAGCAACGGTGTCCCGCGCACATTGACCCCCAATGGAATTTCGCGCAGTTGCTCCAGCCCGCTGAGATAACCTGTCGCCCGGACCATGTATTCCGCTTCGGCCAGCTCGACCACTGATGCGCCGGCCTCCTGGTTTGCCCGCTTGACGGCCTGGTGCAACGTCGCCAGCGGGATATCATAGGCGCGTAACAAATCGGGGTCGATAACGACCTGGTACTGTTTCACCATACCGCCCACCGTCGCAACTTCAGCTACTCCCGGCACTGCCTGTAGTTCATATTTCAGGAACCAGTCCTGCAGGGAGCGCAACTGGGACAAATCATGCCTGCCGCTCCGGTCGACCAGCGCATATTCGTAGATCCAGCCCACACCGGTTGCATCCGGACCAAGCTCCGGTTCGACTCCCGGTGGTAACCGGCTCGCCACCTGGCTGAGATATTCAAGCACGCGCGACCGCGCCCAGTACAAATCGGGCCCTGCCGAAAAAAGGACGTACCCATAGTAGGTA
>VYCZ01000283.1 GCA_009843675.1 Gammaproteobacteria bacterium
GTCGGGGACTTCGCAGTCGTTTTCATCGACTATCCGCACCTCGAAATCCGGAAAAGCGCGGCCCATGGTTCCCGGCGCGTAGCCGTTCAGCGCGTTCGACATGACCAGGTTGGTCTCCGTGGAACCGTAGCCGTCTATGGATCGAACGCCGAAGCGCTGCCGGAACTGCTCCACGAGTTCCTTTGATGTTGCCGGCGACAGGCAGGTGCGTACCCGGTGCGCCCGGTCGGCCGGTCCCGGCGCTTGTTTGAGCAGGATGTGCACCATCGCTCCCAGCAGGTAGGTGACCGTTGCGCCGGCCTGACTTGCCTGGGTCCAGAACCGCGACGCGGAGAACCTCCGTTCAAACGCATAGGTGGCGCCGGCCAGCAGGGCCTGCCAGATGGTGTTCAGGGCATTGGTATGAAACAGCGGCAGGGTGGTGAACAGCACGTCGTCCGGCGTGATCTCCAGGGCCTCGCCGGTCAGCACGCCCCACCAGAAGAACTGGGCATGGGGGCAGATCACGCCCTTGGACGGTCCGCTGGTGCCGGAAGTGAACAGGATGGCTGCCGTGTCTCCCGGCTTTGCGTCGCGGGCGGCGACGGGCGCCCCGGACGCCGGTACGGGACCGGCCTCCAGGCCGTGATCCGGATCCGCGCCGCCCGCGCAATCGGTAACCCAGACCCGGGCGCCGGATGCAGGCATAACGTCCGGGGCGGCCAGGTGCGCAAGCAGTTCCCGTTCAGTGACGATGAGCACGGGGTCAACCAGGGCCAGGGCGTGGCGTAGCTGCGCGCCGCGGAACGCGGTATTGACAGGCGTCAGCACGGCGCCCAGCCAGGCCGCGCCGAACCAGAGCTCGATAAATTCCATGCTGTTCGACAGGTACGCGACGATCCGGTCCCCGGCCTTCACGCCGCCGGCCGCAAGCCTTCCCGCGCAGCACGCGGCGATGTCCGGCGTTTCGGCATAGGCGATCGGACGGGACGGCGAAGCTATCAACGGCTTGTCCCCGTAACGCGCCGCCTGGCGCTTGAGGATCCCGGGCAGAGTCCGGCTGGCGTAGGGGAATGTTCTGGCCTGTTGAATGCTCAAAAAAACCGGTTCCTTATTGCTATCGTGGTTTTATGAAACTAGCAATCCTCATGGCGACATTCTAATCACATATAGTGATATTGAATCATCATCAGAAGCTATTTCAGACGCTATGCGCAAGCTGCTGGAGCAGGCCGCGGAACCAGGCGTGGCCGGCATCGTCGTCCAGGTGCTTGTGCCACATCTGGTACACCGGGACCGGGTGCGAGAACACCGGGTTGGGGCAGATCGCAAGCCCCATTTGCCTGGCGTAGATTTTTGCCAGCCGTTCCGGCAGGCAGGCTACCAGGTCGGTGTTGGCCACTATGCCGGGCATCGCCAGCAGGTGCGACACCTCGGTGACCACCTTGCGCTCCAGTCCCTGTTTTTCGAGTTCCCGTTCGATCATGGGGATATGTGTACGCGTGGGTCGCAGGGCCACGTATTCCAGTTCCAGGAAGTCGTCCACGGACAAGCCGCCGTTCACTTTCGGGTGGCCAGTACGGGCCACGCAGTAACTCCGGTCCTCGAAGACCAGTTCCACATGGAACTGGGGATCGTCGATCCTGACCCAGTCCCAGACCAGGTCGACCGTTCCGGATCTCATCTCGGGCATCAGTGTTGCGCCGGGTTCGGGCAGGCAGGTGACTTCCACGCCCGGCGCGGTGACGTTCAATTCACTGATCAGGTAGGGCAGGAAGTGCAGTTCGCCGTAGTCGGTCAATGCCACGGTAAACTCGCGATGCAGGGACTCGGGACGAAACTCGAAATCGCTTTCCAGCGTACTGTCAACCAGTTTCAGGGAGTCCCGGATGGGATCGGCAATCTCCAGGGCTTTTGCCGTGGGCGCGACGCCCTTGGGCGTGCGTATGAACAGTTCATCGCCGTACAGCGCGCGCAAACTGCCCAGGGCATTGCTTATTGCCGGCTGCGATACGCACAATCTCTCCGCTGCCCGGGTGATGTTGCGTTCTCTCATCACCGCGTCAAACACCTTGAGCAGGTTAAGGTTTACATTGCGGTTAGTGACTGACATAACGGGTTACGTATTGATCGCTGCCACTCATAGTACAATAGGAACGGTATGGATTGAAATGGCGTCAGTCACATGAGTTTCATCGAATCGATCAGGCAAATATTGAACAAGGCCGTTGCGGACTGTTTTCCCGGCTCCGGGCCGGCGTTCGAGTGCCAGGTGGCGCCGTGCCAGGACAAGCAGTTCGGTGACTACCAGTCCAACCTGGCGTTGCAACTGGCGAAGCGGGAGAAGACCGGCCCGCGCAATATTGCCGAAGCTGTTGCCGAAACGGTGCAGGCTGAAATGGCGCAGCCGGCGGCAGGGGAAGATGCCGGAACGGCCAGTGCCCGATCCCTCATTGAATCCGTTGAGGTTGCCGGCCCCGGTTTTATCAACATCCGGCTGAAGGATACGGCGCTGCTCTCGGAACTGGCGCGCACCCTTGCAGACCCGCGCTGCGGCGTGGAGCGGACGGCGCGCCCGCAGCGCATTGTGGTGGACTATTCCAGTCCCAACCTGGCCAAGGACCTGCACGTGGGCACCATGCGCTCGACGGTCATCGGCGATTCGATTGTCAGGGTGCTGGAATTCCTGGGCCACGAGGTGCTGCGCCAGAACCATTACGGGGATTGGGGCGCCAATTTCGGCGTGCTGGTGGCGATGATCAAGCAGGAATACGGTTCCGGCCTGGATGAACTGAAGACCGCGCCGCTGGAGGCGGTGGAAGAATTGTATGCAAAGGGAAGCCGGTTGAAGGCGGACAGCCAGGAGTTTGCGGCCAGGGCCGCCGCGGAAGTGAACGAACTGCAGGCCGGCAACCCGGAGTCC
>VYCZ01000097.1 GCA_009843675.1 Gammaproteobacteria bacterium
CGGTTTCAACGGCCGCTCCCTGGACAACACGCCCAAGGACGCCTGGGCAGTGGAAAAAGATGGCGGCGACTTTGATCACATCAGCGGCGCCACCTCCAGCCAGCGCGCCGTGATCCGCGCCGTGGAATTTACCCTCAACCAGTACCGGGCCAACCGGGATAGCCTGTTCAACCAATAAATGAAAACGGGACACCCATAATTATTCTATTGGGTGTCCTCGAATTTCCATCGAATTTCCTTGGGTGTCCTCGAATTTTCGATTTTCGCAAAAATTCTGCAAGACAACATGATGAGTAATATTTCCTCATACTTTTGGGAGCAAAATATTATGAAATACACAAGGATCTGCGAGCGTTTTATACGCTCCAGAGCGAGATTCCAAACAGGGGTATAACCCGCCTGCCAGGAAGTGGTGTAAGGTAACTCTTGTGGGGTTAAGTATAATTTAACGCGTAATCGGCCTGACGCAGCCAACGTTGGCCAATGGCTTCACAGTACTTCTTTATATTCCTGGCTGATCCTAATGCCTTCTGATGCCAAGGTAGAGGAGGCTTCATCGCTGTATGCCAACGAGCCGGTTCTAAAACGAATTTGTCAATCAAGGCGGGTGCGTTTTCAGTAATAGATTCACGTTTATCCCCCCTTGAATAATACAGCCCGACCATTCAAGTAACTCCAGATAGTCTTTAATATGAAACGGGAGTTCGTTGTAATTCTCCGACATCTTTCCCGCTTTATCCGTTTTGAATTCCAGCAGGCCGGAGCTGTCACAGGCCAGTCGCCGTTTAATGGAAGTGTACTCTGATTGCAACGGGTTTTGGCTGATGCCGGCTCGAACAGGGTTCAAATCCACATAAGCCAAGCATTGCAGCAAAGCGACATCATCAAGTAAGGCCTGTGAGCGGAAGCGTCCTTCCCAAAATCGGCCCTTACAGCCATCCTCCGCATTAGCCCTGCGGGCGATACGTTCGTTCAGATATCCCATGAAGCGGCTGATGCTCATCAATACCTCCCGCATTCTGCGTATCTCATTGTCGACGATATTCTTTTCCTCATCGGTCAGTACATCTCCTTCTTTGAAACGGACCATAAGCGGGTCAAGACGGTACAGCAGTTGCCAGCGGTCCAGTATAGCCTCTGCAGAGAGAGAAGCAGCCAGTTCAGGGTTGACTCTGATAATCACGTGATAATGATTTGACATGATTGCGTAACTTGCTACATCGATGCAGAACGCCTGGGATTGCCTGAGTAGCTGTTGTTCCACCCAGTCTCGGCGATGTTGATAGCTTTTCCCGGAATATTCGTCATAGCCGCACAGGAATGCACGGCGAACACAACGGGAAATACAGTGGTCATGGATCCCTCCAAATAATAGGTTATTCCCAGAATGCCAATCATACCGGCACGCAATTCGATGTCAACTAAATTAATCGGAATTTCCTAGTTTAAGGTCTTGACATTTTATATCCCCTTCCCCTATAATCCAAGTCATTAATTCACCTTATCTGATTCAGTTGGCATCTCATTCGGGGGGATATTGACGTGTATGTCAGGAGTGATATTGATTTCAGGAACGGAGGTGGGGCGTACAGCTAGGACAACGAGCCAAATCACGAGAGGAATCAAAACCGAAGTCGCCCCGACAACTATCCATAGCCGGGTATTTATCCCTCTCATATTCTCCGTTCTCTCATCAATCCGTTCCAGTTTTTTCACAATATCAGTATTCCCTTTCTGCAATTCTTTGATGTCATCCCGAAGATGATTCAACCCCGTCATTATCCAGTCTGTATTCCTGGGCGTCGGTTCTACTTCTCTTTTTTCTCCCTCCTCTGGAGAGTCGTTTTTCTTATCAGTAGTTATCGTCATATTTTCTCAGCCATTCCCAGATATCTGGATTCGCAAAACCGGCATAGTTGTCGAAAGCGAGCACTACACCGGAAGATGTGTTTTGCTCTTTGCTCAGCCCAACCAACTTTGCCAATTCACCGGTGGTGCCTTCGTAAGAGACCAAAAAAATGCTGCCGGCTTCCTCATCATGAAAGAAGTAGCGTACATCTGCATCTTTTAGGCGATGAAGGATCGAACTGGGAGACTTGAAGGGGATTATTGCGTGTAACATTAGTGATATTTTCTAGATTGGATCCTTCGGCAAGCCTAAGCGCGTCAGAGGTGCGCCGTTGGCTTTACTCATATTCGTGACCTCTTTATTTGTTGTTAAAAGAGCAGATCGCCACTTATCTTGCGCGTCAACTCTTATAGATGATTTGCACACAGTGTAATGCACCGTGTTGCCATTTGGCAATACTGTGCTATCCTGTGTTCGTCAATGTTCACGATAACCCCAAGCCGGGTTAGCCGTGAATAAAAGAGTCTGCTTCACCCGGCCAAGATTAGCTATCTTTCGCCAGGACGAATAAACGGCAAATATCCTTTTTCGTGGACATTGACAATGGCCCGGCACCTTTATGTGTCTGGACACAATAAAAAGGCGGACCAAGTTGCAGCTTGATCCGCCAAGATGACAGGGCAACACCAACCGTGAGAGCTGCTTCGCCCCGCATCGTCGGTGATTTTACATTGGTCGCGTCAACGTAACAAATCCGGCATGATTTGATCTGGAAGCTCTCACACAGAATGAGGGCACCAGATGAAGAACCTTTCCGCAGCTTGTCTGCTTTTCACTCTCCTTGCCTGCCTTTCATGGGGCCGTTTTATCCAGGCCCAGACCGATGATGACTATACGGCTGAAATCATGCAGCACATTGTCGATCCGTGCTTCGCACACAGCGCCAGCAAACAAGAACGTGTAGCCGGCATGTCCGAAACGGACATGGTTGAGTTGATGAAAATCATGTCGGCGCAGGCCGTACAGGACACCATAGACGTGACCCTGCC
>VYCZ01000208.1 GCA_009843675.1 Gammaproteobacteria bacterium
TAAATTGAGTGCGAACTGCGGCGGCAGCAAACCCCGCGTTACCGCAAAATCCATGACCTGGTCCTTGTTCCAGTCCTCAACATGCACCATGACGCTGACATAGGCGCGCGTCGCATTTTCCAGCCGCTTCCTCAGGTGTGCAAGGCGGGTCAGCCTGTTATGCTCATCCCAGCCGGCGTTGAGCATCAACTCCTCACTGAACGTGCCCCAGCCTTCGATATACACCCCATTGCCGAACAACGAACGCAGGGCCGGCGCAGAGTCGGCTGCGACCTTGAGTTGCAGGTAATGGCCCGGATAGATCTCATGGGCGATGATCATCGTATTGAAATGGTCATTGAAGGAACGGTAAAACCCTTCTTTCTGTTCCGGCGATGAATCATCGGGAATGGAAGGCAGGTAAAACAGCGTGTCGGCGCCGGGATTGAACGGCCCTGTCGAATAGACGCCGCCATAGGCTGCGCCGGAGAAGTGGTCGGGAGACAGGCCGACATAGATGGTGCGGGGCAAAGGCACCGTCGCCAGGTCGTTTTCCAGCAGGAATGTCTCTGCCCTGTCGGTCAAGTCCCTGAAGAAATCCAGGAAATCGGAACGATTGTCCGACCTCGCCTGCTCCATTTCCTCCATTACCACCTCCAGCAGTCCATTCTCATCTGCAGGCATCGGCGAGCCTGATTCCTGTTCATTCCACCAGGCCTTTGCCTCGATAGCCATCAATCTCCGTACTTCTTCAATCTCTGCGGCAGCGTGGTCCCTGAGTTGCGCCGGAGTGAGATCGCTGTCCGTATAAATCCTTAATTTGCGGGCGTAGTCCTGATCGTCAAGGCGGTCCGGGATCGAAGCGTCCGGCAACACATCCTCACGAATATGGTGAAGCAGCGCATCCACCGAGTTGACGGTATCGTTAATGACCTGCGTTACCTGCTCCTGCCGTTTTCCCCCGGACCAGTCATGCATCAACCCGGGCAGGTTGTCATGGTAAAAAGTCCTTGTTCGTTCCAGGACTTCCACGGCCCGGCGGGTTCGTTCCGGGCTGCCGTCCTGCAGGCTCACAATCCCGAGTTTGCACATGGACTGCACTCCCGGCAGGCGTTGCAGCACTGCATCGACTTTCTCTTCCGGAGTGAACTGGTCGCGTACCAGGATATAGGTCAGTGCCTGGGAAATCACCTCGGCATACCACGCGGGCTGGTTGACCAGCGCTTCCTCATGCACCCAGCGCTCCAGTTCCCTGTTGGCCTGGCGCCGCAATACCCGCGCGTCAACCTGTTCATCAACGGACAGGTCCGACAGGGACTCGAGCATTTCCACGGTGCGCCGGTTGTAGCCAATCCATTCGCCGACCCTGTTGCCGGAAAAATCTTCGAATTCCCATGCGGCTTCCTTAAGGCCGTTGCTCAAGGCCTCGCTGGGGTAGAACCCGGCCCATTCTTCTATGTAGGCGTTAACAAGTTCATTAAGGTTTGATTTTGCCTGAACCGTTCCGGCAACCAGGCAGAACGCGGCCGTCAATACGAAAAAAAATTTGTTGGATTTCATCATGTTGCTGTCTGTTTCTCCCAGTCCGGATATTTCCCGAGGAAGGCGGTCAGGATGACAACCAGGATATTGAGCCCTACGCAAATCGTCAGGATACCGGTGTAGGACCCGGTGGTATCGAAACCGATGCCGAAGGCGAGCGGTCCCAGGGCCGTGCCGACCAACACTGCCGAGAACAGGAAACCGAAGGCCGCGCCGAATGATTTCAGGCCGAAATAACGGCCGATCAGGTAGGCCAGCAGGTCTCCTTCGGCCCCCAGGCTCAGGCCCACGCAGATGGCGCCGACGAAGGCCATGGCATCCACCGCACCCAACGCAAAGACGGCTATGCCGAGAGCGGACAGACTGAAAGCCACTATGGCGACGTAAGGTGCAAAAAATTGGTCGATCAGGTAGCCGATGACGATACGGCTGACAAATACGGTGATGCCCACCGTTGCCGCCACGGCCGCCGCGCTGCCGGTGTTCATGCCCCGGTCCGAAAGCATGGGCACCATGTGGGGCAGTATGCCGTTCAATACGAAGGACAAAACCACAAAGATCGCTACCAGTATCCAGAATTCACGATGCCTGGATATTTCCTTCACATCCAGCCCCACGTCCTTGCGGGTCGCCCTGGGCGCCTCGCCCGTGGTCTGCCCGTCGGGTTTCAAACCCATTTCGGCGGGCGACTCCTTCAGGAAAAAATACACCAGCGGCAAGGCAATGAACAGCACGATACCGCTCAAGGCATAGTAACCGTAACGCCAACCCGCGCTGTTAATCAGGTACAGGACGAGCAGCGGCACATAGGCGTACCCCAGGCCGATGCCGGCGTCGGAAATGCCGATGGCCAGACCCCGGTATTTAAAAAACCAGGCGGACAGTACCGGCATGTAAGGCACACTGTTTGTGCCTGCGGCAACGGTGCCGATGAGAAAGAATACCAGCACCAGGTGCCATAATTCGGACACGAATGCGGGAATGGCCGCCAGGCACAGGGAGAATATGACCAGGGAGGGAAACAAGATGGCCCGCGACCCCAGTTTATCCACGCAACGGCCGATAATCGGGACGGAGACGGCCGTCGTCGCAACCAGCAGGGTGAGACACGCGCTGATCTGGGTCCGATCCCAGCCGAATTCCGTCTCGAACGGGATGATGAACAGACCCAGCGCGGCAAAGGCAAAGGGGCCGGGACCGGTTGAGATACACAGGCTGGTGGCGCCGACGACGAACCAGCCGAAGAAAGGCCCCTGTCTCTGCTGATTCATATTTTCTGTCTCTTTAATCAGGGGGCTTCCTTAATTCCTGCGAGAACCAGGTTCGGCAGGCGGGTGTCATTCCATTCCCAGGCGAGCACGCCGGTCCTGAC
>VYCZ01000158.1:0-1295 GCA_009843675.1 Gammaproteobacteria bacterium
AGGTAGGCCCGCCCCACCATGACCGCGGTTGCGCCCAGGCAGAGCGCCTTGATCACATCGGTGCCGCGCCGGATGCCGCCGTCCAGGATGGTCTCCGCCCTGTCGCCCACCGCATCGACCACCTCGGGCAACACGCTGACGGGAGAAGGCCCATGGTCGAGTTGGCGCCCGCCGTGGTTGGACAGGATCACCGCCGAGACGCCCGTCTCCACGGCGCGCCGGGCGTCGGCTGCGGTCAGGATGCCCTTGATCGCGAAAGGGCCGCCCCACTCTTCAATTATCCAGGCCATATCGTCCCAGGTCAGCGTCGGGTCAAACTGCCGGGTGGTATAGTCAATCACGGAAAACAGGTTCTGCCCGGCAGTGGTATGTGTCCGCACGTTTTCCAGCCTCATGCGCGGGCTGGTCAGAAAGTCCAGGAGCCAGTCGGGCCGCAGCATGGTATCGAGGATATTGGAGAGCCTGATCTGCGGCGGCACGGTAAATCCGTTCTTCAGGTCCCGTTCCCGCTGACCGGCCTGGGGCAGGTCCACCGTCAGGCACAGCGCCGCATAACCGGACTCCCTGGCGCGTTGGATAAAGTCCTGCAATATACTGCGGTCGCGCCAGACGTAGAGTTGCAGCATCTTGGGACCACTGCAAGTTCCGGCTATGTCTTCGATGGAAGTGGTCGCCACCGACGACAGGGAATACAGGGTGCGGGCCTTGTGTGCAGCCCTGGCGACTGACTTCTCACCGGTATGATGAAACAGCCTGGGCATGCCTGTCGGCGCCAGCACGAACGGCACGCCGAGATCGGCGCCTAGAACCCTTGTGGACAAGTCGATGTTCCCGACATCCACCAGGAAATGCGGCAGCAACTCATAACGGCCGAAGTCCGCCTGGTTGCGATAAAGGGTCACCTCATCTTCCGCTGCGCCGTCCATGTAATCGAATACGGCTTTCGGCAGGCGGCGTTTTGCAGCTCTGCGCAGGTCGGCTATTGAATGACAGCGGGATAATATCTTCCCGTTGATATAATCAAACATCGGCAGGTAGCGGCAACCCCTGGCGCAGCAGCACATTCCGCAGTTGCAGGATTGCCGGGAATATCTCCTGGTTCCAGTCGCCCCCCTGCCGGTCGAACGCGGCCTGTTCCAGTTCCACGATCCACCTGTCCTGCGTAAAAATGCCCTCGGTGAACCACACCACAAACGGCCACAGCAATTCCATCAGTCCCGGTATGGAAGGTTTGCGGATGTTCATGAGGCCAAAGGTATGGTTAATTCGCTGTTCCCTGTCCAGCGGCACGTATG
>VYCZ01000158.1:1305-2893 GCA_009843675.1 Gammaproteobacteria bacterium
GGTCCAGGGCCGGATGCTCGCTGCCGGCAGTCCAGAATTTCAGGCGTTGGTGGGGATACCGGGTACTGACGGTCATCAGGTCGCGGGGCCGCTCGGCAGTGGGCGCGTTCAGCTTGCCCAGCATGACTTTCTCACCGATGGGTTGTTTGCCGACGCGGGAGAAGGTGTAATCGACCTCCACCCAGTCATCACCGTGGCGCAGGTCCAGGAAACCCGTGCGTATGCTGGACATGATGCGGCGGTGCAGGAACTGGTGGTTCATGTCCATCAGGTTCTCATGCAGGAAGGAATAGTGGCAGCCCACCTGCCTGTCGAGGTAGCGGGTCTTGTATTTCGGGTCATGCCAACTGGGCACGTCCGGGAACCCGGCATCGGCTGCCTTGGCGGCATCGCCCGGAAAAACGAATATCAGCCCGTATTCTTCACGGCACGGATAGGCGCGCACCCCCCTGGGCATGAGTTCGCTTTTGCCGACGTAGGGGATATTCACGCAACGGCCCGTGGCGTCATACTCCCAGCCGTGATAACAGCAATGCACCAGTTCGCCGCACACGCTGCCTTTCGACAGCGGCACCTGGCGGTGCGCGCAGCGGTCTTCCAGAGCGAACAGCCTGCCGGACTCCGTCCTGACGAGGACGATCGGTTCGCCGGCAAAGGTCCTGGCCGCGGTCTTGCCGGGCTTGACGTCCCGGCTGCGCGCCAGGGGATACCAGTAATCGGGATGGGCGCCGGTCTTGCGCAGGTCACCGACGCCGGCCCCTGTTCCCCTGGATGCGAGATTAATATTAGCTACTGACATTGATTGGCTATCAGTATCTATTGTTCCAGGTCGCCGTAGAGAATTTGCAGGAATGTTTCCGGATTGATAAACCCTTTGCCCATGGCGTCATCATAATCCGCATTGGGCTTCAGTTCGATGATCTCTTCCAGAGATTTCCCTTCAGCAATAAGTTTGTTCATCCTGTCCCGTACCGTCTCCAGCATTTCCAGGTAGCCCTGCATACCCTGCTTGTCGCTGAGCGGGCCATGTCCCGGGATAATCCGGGTATTATCATCAGCCAGGTCTATCAGCGTCCTGATACTGCTGATAACCCCGTCGATGGAGCCTCCGCTTGATGTATCGATAAACGGGTAGAACCCGTTGAACCAGATATCCCCGGTATGGATCACGTTGGAATTTACGAAATGAATAACACTGTCACCGTCGGTATGGGAATGCCGGTAATGCACGGCGCGTATCTCTTCGCCGTTCAGGCGGAAGGTGACATTGTCGTTAAAGGTAATGACCGGCAGCGCGGCCTTTGGAGCCGCCGGGACTACCTGGTTGAACGCGCCGATTTCCGTATCCCTGGACATGCGCTGGTAGACGTTATCGTGCGCCACAATCAGCGCTCCCCGGTTACCCAGGTTCTCGTTGCCGCCGGTGTGATCGCCATGCCAGTGGGTATTGATCACGAACCTGATCGGCTGATCGGTCAAGGCTGCGACGGCAGCCGTGATCCTGTCGGTCAGGGGGGCAAACTGATCGTCTATCATGAACACTCCGTCCTCGCCCACCGACACGCCGATATTGCCGCCCATGCCCACC
>VYCZ01000154.1 GCA_009843675.1 Gammaproteobacteria bacterium
GGTGACCGACGGTTTCCGTGACGTAATCGAGCAGCGCGAGGGACTGAAACCGGATCGTTACAACGTGCGTCTGCCCCCGGCGCCGGTACTGGTGCCGCGTTCATTGCGAATTCCCGTTGAAGAACGTATCCGTTTTGACGGCAGTGAAGAGATTCCCCTGAACGAGCAATCGGTGCTCGACGGGATAGATAAGCTGAAACGCGCCGGGGTCCAGGCTGTTGCCGTCTGCTGTGCGCATTCCTATGCCAATCCCGCAAACGAACGCCGTATCGGTGAACTGGTGGTCGGGGAAATGCCCGGCGCTCATGTCAGCCTCTCCTGCGTTGTGCTGCCCCAGATCAAGGAATTTGAACGCTTCTCCACCACGGTTGTTAACGCTTTTATCGCCCCGGTCCTGTCGAACTATATGAAACGCCTGCAGAGTCGCCTGGCGCAGGCCGGATACAGGGGCGAGGTATTGATCATGCAGTCTCATGGCGGCCTGGCGACTATCGAAGATTCCGTCAGGCTGGGCGCAGGATGTATCCTATCCGGTCCGGCGGGCGGTATCGCCGGGGCCTGCTACGCCGCGGATATTACGGCCGTGCGCGACCTGATTACCTTCGATATGGGCGGCACCAGTTCCGATATTGCCCTTGTCCGCGACGGTGAACCCGGCTACACCGGGGACAGGACCGTGGCGGGAACCAGGGTTGCGCTTCCGTCCATTGATATTCATTCCATCGGCGCGGGAGGCGGCTCCGTGGCCAGGGTGGAAATTGGCGGCATGTTGCAAGTCGGGCCGGAAAGCGCAGGTTCGGCCCCCGGACCAGCGTGCTATGCCCGGGGCGGAGAACAGGCGACAACGACGGATGCAAACGTGGTCCTGGGATATTATGATGCAGCCAACTTCCTGGACGGCAAGATCAGCTTCGACGGCGCGGGCGCCAGGCGCGTGATTGAGGGCATAGCGGATGAAATGGATGTTGAAGTTATCGATGCCGCCGCCGGCATAATACGGGTGATAAACACCCAGATGGCGGAAGGAATTCGCCTTGTTGCGGTCCGGGCAGGCGCCGACCCGCGGGACTACACGCTGTTGTCGTTCGGCGGCGCGGCCGGCCTGCACGTAACGGCCATTGCCCGTATGCTCGGTATCAATCGTGTCATAATCCCGAGACCGGCCTCCGTGTTATCGGCCTGGGGAATGCTGGCTACGGACTTGCGTTATGACTATGTACGGACAGCCGTGAATGATGTCCGCTCAGTCGAGCCGGACCTCCTGCGAACGCTGTTCCTCGAGATGGAGCAGGATGGGCGCCGGCAAATTGCCGGGGCGGGCGAGCTGGTCGAACGCGTAGACATCGTTCGTTCTCTCGATATGCGCTATGGGGAGCAGATTTTTGAAATCAGTGTGCCCTTGAAAGACATTCATACCGAAGCGGAAGACCTGATCGAGCAGGTTATCGCCGCGTTCCATGCCCGTCACGAAGAACTTTACTCCTACAGCATCCCGGAACAGGAAGTGGTGCTGGTCAACCTGCGGCTGTCCGTGGTCGGCGTGATGAAAGCCATTCCTTCGGAACTGCCGGTCGCCGCCGTGTATGAACTGCAACCGAAGGCGCAACGGCGGATTTACCTGGACGAATGGATTGATGTGCCGGTTTACAACATGGATGTTCTGGGCGCCGGTGTGCGGATTTCAGGGTCTGCAATCGTGGAATCGCGTACCACCACCATCCTGTTGCTTGATGATGATCATGCCACGGTAACGGCTACCGGATGGCTGGATATAGAAGTCGGACGGGTGGCGGGCACGGATGCCTGGGACAGCAACCTCAATAGCGCCCAACTCAAGGTCGTCGGGACCGCCGGCGGGTGATAATCCGGTTTGCCGGACTGACGATACCGTGAAAGACAGGCTGGTCATATTCATCCTTGCGGCCGGTTGCCTGTCTGCGGCAAGCGCCTTGCCGTTCAATTTCGGTCCCCTGATATTCGGGACGGCCGCCGATGCCTTCGGCTTTACCCCGCAACATATCGGCTATTTCGGCTCAGCCTACATGTTCGGTTTTTCCATATCCAGTATTGCCCTGTTCTTTTTCATGCACAGGATAAACTGGCAGGTTGCCATGGGTTTCGGAGTCGTCGCCGGCGCCGGAGTATTTGCGGCGACGGCGCTGATCAGCAACCCTTATGTCTGGATCATCCTGTGGTTCCTGATAGGACTGCTGTTCGGCCAGGTATTCTCCCTCGTCGTGCGTGCCGCAATGGACCTGAGCGACCCGACCCGGGCTTATGGCGGTAAACTGGCGCTTGAGACATTCATTCCCGCCATCATGCTGCTGCTGTTCCCGCCCCTGGTGGTCAGCCACTGGGGCTATACCGGGCTGGCGCTGGTCGCCGCGCTGCTGCTTGTCGTGATGGCCCTGACTGCCCGGTCCATGCCTGCCGGCGCGCGCGTGCCGGACCTTCAACAAGCTGCTGGTCCGAAGGCGCAAAACCGCGCTTACCAGTTGCTGGCCTGGGTGGGGCTCATCACTATTGCTATTTATTTCGGCGGGCAGTTGTCGGTCTGGATCTTTGCCGAACGGGCTGCTAACAGTCTTGGATACAGTCCTGAGTCCATCGGGGTTATTCTGTTTATCGGAAAATGCGGCGCCGGCTTCGGCGGTGTAATCGCTGCCGTGGTGGGTGAGCGCTTCGGTCGCTGGAAGCCGCCCCTGTTTTCCATAATTGTCATGACCCTGGGCCAGCTCCTGCTGATAACGCATGTCAACTACTGGGCTTTCACGAGTGGCGCATTCCTGTTTGAAATCGCTTGGGCGTATATCGTTTCCTACCAGGTTGCGGTCATCGCTTACCTGGATGAAACCAAACGGCTGACCGTCATCGCTCCCGCCGCTATGGCCC
>VYCZ01000159.1 GCA_009843675.1 Gammaproteobacteria bacterium
TTGCATCCAGGGAAGGATGCAATGAGTGACGAACGGGGGCAGGAATAGCTCCCGTCAACAAACTCAAGCATGTGCGCGTTGAAATCTTCCGCGAACTCATGGAAGGAAAGATGGGCGGGCATGTAATAAATTCTTGCATTCGGTTGATTCTCGCTGATCCACTGCCCGGCCGCTTTTCTCCAGTCCTCGCGCACCACCTGCATTACCGGGATCTCCTTGTCGATCCTGCGGGCAACCTCGCGGTAGTCCAGGTCAAAGCTGGTCCTGATCAGTTCGCAGGCGACAGCTTCCGGCGTCCTGGCGGCCTCGCTCAGCATGTCCCGGACAAAATCCGGGTCGGGCTTCTGTACGTAGCAATGGTACAGGTAATTCTCGAAGAATTTCAAATGGCCCAGTTTTGTCAGCATCTCCAGGCCGGCCCGGAGTTCATCTTCCTCTCCTTCCCCCCAGTCCATCCCGTTCTCCTTCCTGATCTTAGGCGGCTCGTCAATGCTGATAAACCCGCGCACTCCGGCGCTGCCGAACTGTTCAAAATACGAATACGCCGTACAAACGCCGAAGGACCAGCCGGCTATCAGGCAATCGTCCAGTTCAAGGCGGTTGATGAATTCATACAGGTCGGCGCCGTGCTGCCTGAAATCGTTGCCCGCGGCGGTCACGCCGGAATCCCCGTGGCTGCGCTGGTCGTAGGCCAGGACCCGGTAACGCCCGGCGAAGGCCGGCAGGTTCCTGGCGAAGACCTTCGCAGTATAAGTCCAGCCCGGTATGAAAATAACCGGTTTGCCGGCGCCGTAATCCAGGTAAGCGAGCGTTAAGTCATCCGATATAACGAGTCGCTTTTTCATCAGAAGTCCTTGCGGACTTCGAGGCCGAAACTGCGCGGGCGGTTCGTGACGATGCGCGGCCGTCCAGGTTTTTCCGCTGCGATAGAGCGGTTATCGGACAGGTTGGCGTGTTCGTTCGTCGCATTTTTAACGAACAGGGACACGTCCCAACTGCCTGCCTGGAACGCGCCGATACGGAAATTCAGCAACTCGAAAGAATCCCTTACCCGTGGCGGGATGGTGCCGCTGACGTTGTTGGCGCTGAGGCTGTCGTCATAGTACGAATAATCGCCACGGATATAACCTTCCCAGTCGGCAAACAACGGGAAGCTGTATTCCGCGCCGGCGTTGAAGGTCACCTCCGGCACCTGCAGGATCCGATCGCCCTTCATTGTTCTTATCAGGGGGTCGCCTTTTGTTATCTCGGCATCGGTGTAGCCGAAGCCCATTGATATATTCAGGCCTTCCACCGGCGCCGCCTGCAGTTCAACTTCAACCCCTTTGTTTTCCGCCTCTCCGGAATTGGCCACGTACTGGAAACCGCAGGCCAGCCGGTTCGTCTGCAAGGTGTCTTTCCAGTTGATATTGAACGCGGAGACGTTCAGGTTGACCCGGTCATCAAACAACGATGATTTCATGCCCAGTTCAAAATTCCACAGCGAGTCGGAATCGAACGTGGCCACGTCTTCATTGGTGATGCCCAGGTCTGCAAGCTCGGCGGCGCAGAAGGCCACCGGCACCGGCATATTGATGCCGCCCTCGCGAAAACCCTTGGACGCGGAACCGTAAACCAGCAGGTCGTCGGTAACATCCAGTTCCAGCAGGACCTTGGGCACGACCCTGGAACTGCTGCGCGTGGGCGGCATGACAAGCGCCGGGCCGCCGTTTACAAAACCGCCGCGATCGGCGCTGAAGTCTATGGTCGTCTCCGACCAGCGCGCGCCCGCGGTCAATCTCAGGCTGTCGCTCAGCCTCAGCGTCAACTCGCCGAATACCGCTATTTCCTCGGTATCCTTGTCATCGTAGGTATGAAACACCAGGTCGGACCCAAGCAGGCCGGGCGGTACCGGCACCGGAAACCCGGGGACTATGCCGGTCAATATCGAATTCAGTATGCCGGTGAATTGTGCATTGATGCCGGGCGCAAAAGACGGCGGATAATTGAGGATATGTTCCCTGTCCTCGTAGAATACGCCCAGCGTCATGGCCACGCCGTCAAACGGCAGGTCGCCGAAATCGGCAATCAGGCGGGTTTCGTGCACCAACGACGTATCTTCCTCTTCTTCGTAGACAAAGCTCGGTATATGAGGCTCGGGCAACCCGCTGGCTGCAAACAACAAGCCATCCAGCGTGCCGGTCTGGTCCTCGTATTCCTTGATCTTCCGGTCAAACCCTGCCGTGGTGGATACGAGCTCGCCAAATCCGGTATCGATATTGACGGTCACACTGGCCAGCCACCATTCCTCTTCGCCGGGTTCCTCGATGTTGTTATGCCGCGGCACATCAAAATTGCCGGGGGAAAGGTCGGCAAGGGGCAGGTTGTCCGAATCCGTGCGCTGATACATGAACCGGGGTCTGATACTGATGTTATCCGTAGCATTCCAGACCAAAGAGATGGCGCCGCCGTAAAATTCATCGTCGTCGACATCTTCCACTGTATTGAATGCGGGCCGGTTGGAACCGGGAATATGCACCCGGTCAAAGATGCCCGAATTTTGCGCATAGTAAAATAACGCGCGGGCGCCCAGTACGCCTTCAACGATGGGTGCGTTGACACTGCCATCCACCCGCCAGTTGATGCCTCCCTCCTTGATGTCCGATATCGATGTCCCCAGGTAGCCGCCAAACTCGTCGGGGTCTGCCTGTTTCGTGATAACGCGCACGGTGCCGCCCATGGAGCGCGCGCCGTAGAGGGTGCCTTGCGGTCCGCGCAATACTTCGACTCGCGAAATATCCGAGACACGCGGGTTCATGTATTCCGGCACCGGGATGTCATCAATATAGAAACCGGTCGCGCCGACAACGCCGCCCCCCGCGACACCGCGGATTGCAGGAGAGCCTGAGTT
>VYCZ01000217.1:0-1848 GCA_009843675.1 Gammaproteobacteria bacterium
GGGTAGTCGGGGTCGAATGAGCACTGGTCCCAGTTGGCGCAGAAATCGACGCAGTCCTGGTAGTATGGGTGGTCCTTGTAGCGGTCGCGGGCATTTTTGTCCCGGCCGTAGTGCTCCATCCAGTAGTAGCCCTGGAACAAGCCGTGGTACAGGACAACCCAGTGATTCTTTTCGCTGACGTAGGGGCGCAGCAGGGCCGCGGCGAGTTGCGAATGGTTGTGGGGGCCGAGCACATCGCCGATGTCGTGCAACAGGGCGCACACTACGGTCTCTTCGTCGGCACCGTCCCGCTCCGCCCGCGTGGCAGTCTGCAGTGAGTGTTCCAGCCGGGTGACGTGATACGGGGAATCCCCATCCATGGAGCGCATCCAGCCGATGACCCGCTCCGCCATGTGTGAGCCGTTTTCAACATCGTGGGCGAATACCAGGTCATAGTCCTCACGGGTGCCGTTAACCATGGCGGTAAAATTCACTGTACTCATCGTTGTTTCCTCGTTCAGTTGACCACATCCTCGAAAAATTGCTCCCGCACTTCAGGCGCCAGGGCCGCGCGCAGTATGCGTTGGACGATCACGGGGTTCACACCGATATCGTTGGTAGAAATGAGCAGCGCGCGCCGCTCCGGGTGCAGTTCGTTCTTTACCCGGTCCAGCAGTCGCAGGTAATGGGGCAGTCCCTGTTTGCCGATACCGTAGCGGTGCCAGGTTTCGCGCCAGTCGCTGGCGAAATCTGTCAGGATCAGCCTGTAGCGCTCGACCAGGACGGGGTCGTTGCCTGGATGATCCACAAATTCGCGCACCAGTTCCGCCACCAGCGCATCGATTTCCCCCGGCGCCATGACCGGCGAGATATTGTAATTCTCGGTAAGGATGTCCACCCGCTTGTCCGGTTCATACGGCAGGACTTCGAACCGGTCACTGCCGTTGCCCTGCCCTGCCTTGAGCGCCTGCCTGACCATCTTCCAGAAGCGGGATGAGCCGGACAGGTCGATCACCAGGTGTATGCGGTCCTGATCGCTGTCGTTGACGACGTTGTGCCGGCGCCAGTTATCGAAAATCCAGCATTCTCCTGCCGCCATGTGGACTTTCTCATCGCCGCAGTAAAAAATTACCGCAGGATTCGTGATGACGGGTATGTGTATACGTACCCGGGTGTACCAGTGGTAATTGAAATCGACGTGGTTCTGCACCTCGCAGCCGGCATCCAGTTTCATCAGCCTGGACCGGGCCAGCACTTCGTTGAAACTTGCCATGACCTGCCGATGGTATGGGCATCCGCCGAGGTGCGGGGTGGCAGTCATGCGGCCTCCGAATTCGTCGTTGTCTCCACCGGCCCGTGAGATAAGCGCAACCGCCGAATTGCCCTTCAGCCCCAGCGGGTGCGCCCGCCAGGCAGCCGGAGCCAGTTGCGCGGCTTCCTGCGCCAGGCGCGCGGCGTCGAAGTCCAGGGGCAGGCGTATGAAGGGTCTGGCGAGTTTCATGGCGTATCCGGTGTCTCCTCCCCGCTTGCGGCCGACTCGGGGGCAATCTTTCCCGCATCGTAACCGAACAGTTCGAAATCCTTGCGGTACCAGCCGGCGACCGCCTGTTGCAGGGACGCGTCATAATAACATGCGTAACTCCGGTGGCGGGATTCGTTCCTGCGGCTGAGCACTGATGGGGCGATGCCGATGTGCCGGCAGATCTCATCGAATGATTGCTGCAAGGTTTCATAACGTCCGACGTAGTCCATCATCAGCGTGTCGCTTTCATCCGTAAGCAGCCGGTATTGCGGCATTGCCAGGATACGCTGCCGAAACCGCTCTTAACTGAAGGCCTGGCGCATGAACCCGACATCATGTCCGGTACA
>VYCZ01000217.1:1858-2886 GCA_009843675.1 Gammaproteobacteria bacterium
CGCCACCGCCCCGACCCCATCGCCCGCCGCAGCAACCCGACATCAAGCCCGGGACATCCCGGCCTGCCACTATACCGGAACAAACAGGTCGAGACGAACCGGTCGAAGGGGTTGCGGACGAATCCGAACTTGAAATAGGACGACCAGGTCTGCGCCGGCAGATTCTTTCTTAACTGTTGAAAGGAAACATGGCCATGCCCTATGGTGGCGATGCCCGGGACCGGGATGCTTTGTTTGCCGAACAGCGCCTGCTGTTCCCAGTCATTATCTCCCAGGCATGGCCTCAGGGCCTGGCGCAGGGCATGGGTCGCGGTCCTGGGAACGGCGAAAAATATGAACCTGTGTTTATGGGAGATGATCACCGATCAGAATATGAACTTCGCCGTCAACCACCCTGGTCGGATAGGTCTTTAGATCAATGCAAACAGGCGCGCCTTTCGCCTTGCCCGTAGGGATATGAAAACGTCCCTGGTGCAACGGGCATTCAATAATGTCGTCGATGACGAATCCCTCCGCCAAGTGCTGCTCCTCATGGGTACAAAGCCCGTCAGTGGCGTATATCCTGTCGTCCGATGTCCGGTAAACGGCATAAGTCCTGTCTTCATGGTCAAAGCGTACCACGTCTTCCGTGTCGATGTCATCGACGGCGCATGCGGTAACCCATTGTTCAGTCATTCTTCTCATTCAAAAACCGGTTGCAACACATGACCCGCATCGGTTTTCTGCCTGGATTTGGTGGTAAACACTTCCCCCATGGCGCCGATGACGCCTTTGCTGGGGACGGGCATCTGCTCCCTGACGCTCTCGTGCAGTCGTTTCAGGGCGTGGAACGGCACCATGGGGAACATGTGGTGTTCGACATGGTAGTTCATGTTGCAATAAAAGAACTGCAATACCGGGTTCAGGTACATGGTCCGGGTGGTATAACGGTGATCCTTGATGCCGGTCGCCAGGGCGCCGTGCTGGGTTATGCGCAATACGCCATGTACCGGCGCGCCCAGCGCCCGTGGCAGCAGCAGCAGGCTGAC
>VYCZ01000341.1:0-624 GCA_009843675.1 Gammaproteobacteria bacterium
GAGCAGGATCAATCCCTCCAGCAGGTTGTCGGCCGGTATTTCTCCCTGGCGCAGTTTCTCGCGTGCGTTCATCAAGGTCAGGATACCCTGGATCCGCAGCAGTATCGTGCCGAGGGCTGCCGTCAAAATGCATAGTAGTACGGTTGAAAACGCCCCGATTTCCTGTCCGACCTGGATGAGAAAGTAGATCTCAACCAGGGGAACGGTCAGAAACAGCAGGAAAAGGATCCTGAACATGGCAATATCACCTGGAAAGAGTACGGTGTATTATATCCATTTTATTCCGTCTGCGCGGGCAGGCGCGGCAGGCATGGGAGAAGCAATCATCGCCGAATCATCCGAACACCTGGTGGTCATGAATACCTGTCCGGACTCCGAAACGGCCGGGGGCATCGCCGCGGACCTGGTGGACCGCAAACTGGCCGCCTGCGTACAGGTACTGCCGGGCCTGCAATCGTATTTCCACTGGGACGGAAAAGTGGATTGCGAGGAAGAACACCTGCTGCTGATCAAGACGTCGTCGGCAAGCTACCCGGCGTTGGAACGGCGCATCCGGGAATTGCACCCCTATGAACTACCGGAAATAAACGGAGTCCCTGTGAGTAAGGGGTTGCCCGAATATTT
>VYCZ01000341.1:634-2884 GCA_009843675.1 Gammaproteobacteria bacterium
TAAATAACAATACACAACAAGATGACTGACCCGCGCCGTATCATCGCCGTACTGCTATGCCTGGTTGCCCTTGCCGCGTCCGCGCAATCCATCGGCGAGCGCCTGAAGAACCTGGTCAGCCCGGCCGGCAACAACCCGGACAGTTCCAAAATCCTGGATCCGGACCAGGCCTTCCGGCTGTCCGCCACCCCGCTCGGCCCCGGCGCGGCGCGCTTCACCTGGGCAATCGAGGAGGGATACTACCTCTACCGCGACAAGTTCTCCTTCGTCTCCCTGACGGACGGCTTGAGAGTCGACGGCCCGGCCGTGCAGGTGCCGCGCGGCAAGGTCAAGCAGGATGAATCCTTCGGCGAGGTGGAAGTGAACACCGGACTCATCTCTGTCGATGCACCGTTGCTCCATGCCGGGGCGGGCATCTCCGAAGCCCTGTTCCGGGTGGGATACCAGGGATGCAAGGAAGGGTCGGTCTGCTATCCGCCGCAACAAAAACAAATCAACGTGAACCTGGGGCAGGTGGCCACCGCATCCCTGCAACCCGTCAGCCAGGGCCGGCTTTCGGTCCAGGACCGGATCACCACGCGGCTGAAACAGGGCAGTTTCATCCTGAACGTGCTGGCGTTTTTCACCTTCGGTGCGTTGCTCTCGCTGACCCCGTGCGTGTTTCCGATGATCCCCATCCTGTCCGGCATCATCGTCGGCCAGTCCGGGACCGTGACCGCCCGGCGCGGGTTTCTGCTGTCCCTGGCCTATGTCCTGGCCATGGCGCTCACCTACTCCCTGCTGGGCGTACTGGCCGGCTCCTTCCAGGTGAACCTCCAGGCCGCCTCCCAGAACGCCTGGGTCATCGGCGCGTTCAGCTTGGTATTCGTCCTCCTGGCCCTCTCCATGTTCGGCTTTTATGAACTGCGCATGCCCGCCGCCATGCAGACCCGGCTGTCTTCGCTGTCTGCGCCCCGGAACGGCAGCGGACTGTATTCCTGCGCGCTCATGGGCGCAGTGTCCGCGGTCATCGTCGGCCCCTGTGTTGCCCCGCCCCTGGCCGGGGCGCTGCTGTATATCAGCCAGACCGGCGATGCGTTGCTGGGTGGCGCGGCGCTGTTCTCCATGGGGCTGGGCTTCGGCGTGCCGTTGCTTATAATCGGCGCATCCGCCGGGTCGTTGCTGCCACGGGTCGGCGCCTGGATGGAGAAAGTCAAGCAGGGCTTCGGTGTCATCATGCTGGGTGTGGCGGTCTGGTTCCTGGAACGGGTCATCCCCGGCAATATCGCCATGATCCTGTGGGCGCTGCTGGTCATCATTACGGCGCTGCTGCTGGGAGCGCTGGACCGCAACGCGCGTACCGGCAAGGCATTCAGGGCCATAGGCATCGCCGGGCTGATTTACGCAGGCGCCCTGATCGTCGGAGCGCTGTCGGGTTCCCAGGACATGCTGCGCCCCCTGGCGCACCTGGCCGGGGAACCTACCGCAAAAAGCAGCCTGGACTTCCGGCGCATCAAGAGCGCCGCAGACCTGGATCGAAACCTGGCAGCCGCAGGCGCTGCAGGCAAACTCGTGATGCTGGATTTCTACGCGGACTGGTGCGTCACCTGTATCGAAATGGAAGAGGACACGTTTTCCGAACCGGCCATCAAACAGGCCCTGTCCGGCGTCGTCCTGCTCCAGGCGGACGTGACCCGGAATGATGCCGAGGATCAGCAGTTGCTTGAAAGATTCCAGTTGTTCGGGCCGCCGGCCATCCTGTTTTTCAATGCCGAAAGGCGGGAGTTGCAGGAGTATCGCCTCATCGGCTACGTCAAGCCGGAACAGTTCCTGGGCCACCTTGCCAGGTTGCCGCCGTCATGAAACGGGTTGTGTTGTGGACTGTGCTGGCGGGCCTGGTAGTCGCATCCGGCTACCTGGGCTATCGCCTGTATCATTACCAGCAGGAGGGCACAGCCCGCGCGCCGGCGCAGACGGCCGGTGTGGAGGCGCAGGACGCCATGGGAGAGCAAGTCCTCGGCGTCCGCAGGCCCGAATTCACCCTGCCGGACCTGGACGGCCGGCAGCGTTCGATCACCGAGTGGGACGGCAAGGTGGTTGCGCTGAATTTCTGGGCAACCTGGTGCCCGCCCTGCCTGAAGGAAGTCCCCGAGTTTGTCTCGCTGCAGGAGAAGTACGGGTCCCGGGGATTGCAGTTCATCGGCATCGCCCTGCAGAAACCGGAAGAAGTGCGCGAGTTCGTCGCGGAACACGAGGTGAACTACCCGATAC
>VYCZ01000240.1 GCA_009843675.1 Gammaproteobacteria bacterium
TCGATGTGTGACAGGGAATGTACCCGCGCCAGGTCCATGCCGTGGCGAAACGCTTCGCCGACGTACAGCAACCGCTCCGAACCCGGGTTGCGCAGTTCGTGGGAGATGTTATCCAGGTTGTTGTCGCTCACTTCTTCATAGAGGTTGATGAATCCGTCCACCCCGGTCTCCAGGCCGCGCAAGGCCTTCTGCAGGGATTCCTGGAACGTCCTGCCGATTGCCATCACTTCTCCCACCGATTTCATCTGGGTCGTGAGTTGCGGGTCGGCCTGGGGGAACTTCTCGAAGGTGAACCTGGGGATCTTGGTGACGATGTAATCGATAGTCGGTTCAAACGAGGCGGGCGTTGCGCCCCCGGTAATTTCGTTATCCAGTTCGTCCAGGGTGTAGCCTACCGCCAGTTTCGCCGCGACCCGGGCTATCGGGAACCCTGTCGCCTTGGAGGCCAGGGCGGATGAACGCGACACGCGCGGGTTCATCTCGATAATGAGCAGCCGGCCGTCTTCGGGATTGACCGCGAACTGCACGTTGGAACCGCCCGTGTCCACGCCGATCTCGCGCAACACCGCTATGGAAGCGTCGCGCATCAACTGGAATTCCTTGTCCGTCAGGGTCAGGGCCGGCGCCACGGTGATCGAATCGCCGGTATGCACTCCCATGGCGTCCACATTCTCGATGGAGCAGACAATGATGCAGTTGTCCTTGCGATCGCGTACGACTTCCATTTCGAATTCCTTCCAGCCCACCACGGACTGTTCCACCAGGATTTCACTGGTGGGGGAGGCTTCCAGGCCTCTCTCACAGATTTCGATAAACTCCTCCCTGTTCCAGGCAACACCGCCGCCGCTGCCTCCCAGGGTGAACGATGGCCGAATAATTGTTGGGTAGCCGATCTTCTGCTGGATCCCGACAGCCGTGTCGAGGTCATGGGCCAGGTCCGATTCGGGCATGGCCAGTCCTATCCGCTGCATGGCGTCACGGAACTTCTCCCGGTCTTCCGCCTTGTCGATGGCTTCCTTGTCGGCGCCGATCATTTCCACGCCATATTCTTCCAGCACGCCGGTGCGGGCCAGGTCCAGGGCGGTATTCAGGCCTGTCTGTCCGCCCATGGTCGGCAGCAGCGCGTGCGGGCGTTCCTTCTCGATGATCTTCGCGATGGTCTGCCAGCGCACCGGCTCGATATAGGTGGCGTCTGCCATGTCCGGGTCGGTCATGATGGTTGCCGGGTTCGAATTCACCAGGATCACCCGGTAGCCTTCCTCGCGCAGGGCCTTGCACGCCTGCGCGCCGGAGTAATCGAACTCGCAGGCCTGGCCGATGACGATGGGGCCGGCGCCTATGATCAGAACGCTTTCTATGTCAGTTCGTTTGGGCATTTATTCTATTCGGAGTCTTTGCAGGTTGGGATGGCTTTTTCAAGACCCTCTGGAAGCCATGGATGGCTGGAAGGGAGCGTACATGGATGTATTCACAGCGTGTCTTGAAAAAGTCATCCCAACCTGCCGCCGGCTTCATTGAGAGCCACCCATCAAGTGCATGAAGTGGTCGAACAACGGCTTGATGTCATGGGGACCGGGGCTGGCCTCCGGGTGGCCCTGGAAGCCGAATGCGGGTTGTTCCCGGTGATGGATACCCTGCACCGTGCCGTCGAACAGCGACCTGTGTGTTACCGACAGGGTTTCGGGGATGGGCTCTTCCGCGATGGTGAAACCGTGGTTCTGGCTGGTGATCATGACCTTTCCGGTCGCCAGTTCCTGCACCGGGTGGTTGCCGCCGTGGTGGCCGAACTTCATCTTTACCGTATCGGCGCCGCAGGCCAGTCCCAGCAACTGGTGCCCCAGGCAGATGCCGAAGGTGGGAACACTTGCCGCCACGATATCCCGGATGGCGTTTATGGCGTAATCGCAGGGTTCGGGATCGCCGGGCCCGTTGGATAAGAACACGCCGTCAGGGGAGCGCGACAGTATCTCCTCAGCAGTAGTTGTGGCCGGCACCACCTCCAGTTCACAACCCAGGTCGTAGAGAATGCGCAGGATGTTCTTTTTCACTCCGAAATCCATTGCCACGACTTTGCGCTTACGCGCCCCGCCAGCCTGTCCGTAACCCTGTTCCAGGGACCAGACGCTTTCCTGCCAGTCGTAGTTTTGCGTGGTTGTGACTTGCCGGGCCAGGTCCATGCCTTTCAGCCCGGGAAATTCCCCGGCCAGTGCCAGCGCGCGCGCTTCTTCCAGCCGCTCGCCGGCAATAATACAGCCGTCCTGTGCGCCCTTGTCCCTGAGCAGGCGGGTCAGGCGCCGGGTGTCGATATTGGCAATGGCGACGACCCGGTTGGCGTCCAGGTAGTCGGTCAGGGATTGTTCATTGCGCCAGTTGCTCGGCAGGTAGGGCGCCTGCTTGATTACCATGCCGGAGGCATAGACCCGGGGGGATTCCGTATCTTCCGAATTGACGCCCACGTTGCCTATCTGCGGCTGGGTGAAGGTGATGATCTGGCGGCAATAGGACGGATCGGTGAGAATCTCCTGATACCCCGTGATTGAGGTATTGAACACGACTTCTCCCACTGCGGCGCCGTCAACGCCGATGGAATCGCCGTAGAACAGGCTGCCGTCCGCGAGCGCGAGTAAAGCCGAATGACCCAAGAAATTCCTCCGCCGAAGTAATACACATACAAAACGGGAGCAACCTCCCGATTACTCCCGCTTGCCGATGCCGAACAGTGTACTAAATCGAGGGGCCGGGTGTCGATTGGTTTTTCCTGTTTTTCCCTGGCCTTTCCAACCAGGGAATTATGTATTCATTTTGACAGTGATATTTTTCTTCATCATCATGCCGTGATGGATACCGGTAAAGTATCAGCAATAGTCCTGGCAG
>VYCZ01000265.1 GCA_009843675.1 Gammaproteobacteria bacterium
GTATAAACTTTGCATGTTGCTGAGTATCCTGGCCGGCCTGCTTCCCGCGGCAGGTGCGCAGGAATTCCCTGGACCTGATTGGCAGGAACAAATGTCGCCGTTTGCCGATCCGGACGCCTATCCGGGAGGGGAGTTCTCCTTCTGGGCCGGACCTTTCCCGAAGAGTTTCAATTACTACCTCGATACCACCGTGACGAACAGCCGCCTGTTCAACCTGTTATTTGAAAAGCTGCTCGGAATCAACGGATTAACCCTGGAATTCGAACCCAACCTGGCCGGATCGTGGTCCGTTTCGGCAGATCGCACCACCTTTGAATTCAGACTGGACGAACGCGCCAGGTGGAGCGACGGCGTTCCCGTCCGCGCCCGGGACGTAGCCTGGACTTACGCTGCGATCATGGACCCGAAAAACCTGACCGGACCCCACAAAATTGCCTTTGAACGCTTTCACGCCCCTGAGGTCATCAACGATCGGACTATACGCTTCACTGCCAAAGAAGTTCACTGGAAGAACCTGTTGTCACTGGGGTCGTTCCATATATTTCCCGCCCACGTCTTCCAGGGTAAGGATTTCAACAAGATCAACTTCGAGTTTCCCGTCGTGGGCGGGGCTTACCGGGTGGAGTCGGTACGGGAAGGCATTGCCCTCACCCTGAAACGCCGTGAGGACTGGTGGCAATGGGAGCATGCAAGCACCCGCGGGATTGCCAATTTCGACCGGCTAAAATTCCGCTTTTTCACCGAGCGGGAAAACGCGTTCGCCGAATTCAAGACCGGGAACCTGGATTTTTACCCGGTTTATACTGCGTCCCGCTGGGCTACGGAAACTACGGGCAAGGCCTATGACAACAACTGGATCATCAAGCAGGAGGTGTATAACTATAATCCTATCGGCTTCCAGGGGTTCGCCATGAACCTGCGGCGTGAAAAGTTTGCCGACCGGCGGGTACGGCTCGCTCTCGCCCACCTCCTGAACCGGGAAAAGATGAACCAGACCATCATGCATGAAGCTTATTTCCTGCATCAATGTTATTTCGAAGACCTGTACGATGAACAGACGCCTTGTCAGGGGCCGGATATACGCTTCGACAAAGATGAAGCGCGGCGCCTGCTTGGGGAAGCCGGCTGGGAAGCCAACAGGGACACAGGGTTGCTGGAAAAGGATGGGCAGCCGTTCATCATTCATTTCCTGACCCGCAGCCAGACATCGGATAAATACCTGGCCATCTACCAGGAAGACCTGAACGATGTCGGGATACAACTGGAGATTATCAGGAAAGACTGGGCGGCATGGATACGAGACATGGATGAATTCAATTTCGATATGACCTGGGCCGCCTGGGGGGCAGTCGTATTCAAGGACCCGGAATCCCTGTGGCATTCCAGGGAGGCGGACCGGGCGGGGGGACAGAACATCACTGGTTACAAAAACCCCGAAGTCGATGCCATGATAGACGGGTTGCGGACGGAATTCGACATCAATAAACGCCACTCCACGGTCAGAGAGATAGATGCTATCCTCGCCAACGATATTCCCTATGTCCTGCTCTGGAACCTGAATTACCGGCGCCTGTTGTACTGGAACAAGTTCGGTACCCCGAAGACCGTGCTGCCGAAGTATTCCGGTGAAGAAGGGGCATATTCCTTCTGGTGGTACGATGAGGACTCCGCGGCTGACCTGGAATACGCCCGTGAAACGGAGCACCCCCTTCCGGGACGGGACGAAATCATCGTCTTTGACGAGGTATTTCAGCAGTAATGGAACGCACCCATTACATCATCAGGCGCCTGCTGCTGGTCATCCCCACTTTTATCGGCATTACCTTCGTCTGTTTTGCCCTGTGCCAGTTCATCCCCGGCGGTCCGGTGGAGCAGGCTATCATGGCTATGCGGGGGGTTGGCGCGGAGTCCGTCGATGCGGCCGCGGCTGCCGGGCCCAGCGGCATCTCCCCGGAACAACGCAAGGCCCTGGAGCAGCATTTCGGCTTCGACAAGCCCCTGCTGCAACGCTACTGGAAATGGCTGGTTACCGATCGTATCGGCATGGCGGTCGATTCGTATAAGTACCCGAACAAATCCGTCCTGCAGCTTATCGTCGAACGTTTCCCGGTCTCGCTGATATTCGGACTGACCGGCTTTTTCCTGACCTACCTGGTCTGTATCCCCCTGGGGATCGCCAAGGCCATCAGAAACGGTTCCTGGTTTGACGTATCCAGCAGTGTGCTGGTGTTCATCGGTTATGCCATTCCGGCGTTTGCCTTCGGCATGCTGTTGAAGATGTTCCTGTCCGGCACCACTGAAGGGTTGTGGGATATCTTCCCCGTCAGCGGTTTTGTCTCTGAGAATTTTGCCGAACTGTCCACCGCGGACAAGGCCAGGGACCTGTTCATGCACATGTTCCTGCCGGTCACCTGCTACATGATAGGCAATTTTGCGGTCCTCACCCTGCTCATGAAGAACAGCCTGCTGGAACAGATCAGCCAGGATTACGTGCGCACCGTCCTGGCCAAGGGCGCCACCTTCAACCGGGCCATCTGGGGCCATGCATTCCGTAATTCGCTGATACCCATTGCAACAGGTTTCGGCAGCATTTTCACGTTGATCTTCGCCGGTTCCGTACTGATAGAAAAAGTCTTTGAAATTCCCGGCATGGGCCTGCTGAGCCTGGATGCCATTGTCAGCCGGGATTACATGGTGTTCATGGGCATACTGGCGCTGACTTCGTTCCTGGCCTTGATCGGCAGGATTTTTTCCGATGTCTGCTACATGTTCATCGATCCGAGGATTCATTTTGATGCTTGATCCTATTACGCGCAAGCGTCTGCAACGGTTTCGCGAGTACCGGCGTGCGTATTATTCCC
>VYCZ01000308.1 GCA_009843675.1 Gammaproteobacteria bacterium
TTCCTGAAAAGGTCTTATCATCAATAACGACATAAAATAATGACGCGTCATAGTTCGCCATTTCCGCACACGTCCGTCAATCCCGCTAAGGCGGGAATCCAGTGGGCAACAAAACTCCTTATAACGAATGTTCGCTTACTGGATTCCCGCCTTCGCGGGAATGACGGACGAGTCAGGAACAGGAACGTGGCCCTGTTACTTCAGTGTAAGAGACATCCGGTACTGGAACCGGTCGGGGTTGTAGACGGCGTTCAGATGATCAACCTGCTTGCCATCCTCACCGAAGGAACGCCGTATCAGTTTCAGCAGCGGCTTGCCCGGCATGATGCCGAGGGCGCCGGCGGCGGGCGGGAACGCGGCCTCAGCGCTCAGGGTCTGTTCGGCGCGGGCTATCTTCACCCCGGATTTTCGCAACAATTCCAGGCGCGGGGATTTCTCCAGGGACTGTTTGCGGATGGACCTGTCGAACCCCAGTGTCCAGCTTTCGTAGTAGGCAAACGGCAGGTCGCGGTTGCTCCTGATACGCACCATGTGGCACAGCGGTTGTTCGTCGGAGATGCCGAATTCATCGGCGATATTCGCCGGCGGGCGGATAAAGCGCAGGCTCAGCACCTTGATCTTCGTTTCCCTGCCCATGTGCTCCAGGCTTTCCAGCGCGCCCGTCAATGGGGCGTTAAGCAATTCCGGGTGATAGTGGTAATTTACGAAGGTGCCGCGGCCGCGCTGGCGCGCCACCAGGTTTTCCGCCGCAAGATCGTCCAGGGCGCGCCTTGCCGTGATGCGGGACACCTTGAAAGTGGTGGACAGCTCCTTTTCGGAAGGCATTCTGGAACCGTCTTCCAGCACGCCGCCGAGGATGCAGTCACGCAACATGGAGTAAAGCTGGTGGTACAGGGGCGTAGGCGAGCCCGGGTCCAGGACTCCGTGGTGGTACTTGCTAAGCAATGTCAGCGCGGCATCCATAATACAGGCGTCAACTTGAGACGTTTTGCTGTAAATTTGCCAAAGTACATTGATATACCGATAAAATCAATTGCTGACGCTAGTACACTTTCCAATTTCTTTTATAATCAGGCTTGTTAATTCACCTGCAACATGCGAGGCCGGAACCATGCAGACCAGTGAACTGGAACAGAACAGACACTCAATTCTACCCGAACCAAATCACGACGAACTCGCCCGGCAACAATTCGTGCGTTCTTTCAAGGAACATCTTGTTGCCCGCGTTCATCCGGGTAACCGCCTGGCTTATGAACACCGGGTAAAACCGGCTTTTGTCGAGGAGAACGGGCGGGAACCGGATAACCGGTTTGAGATACGCGACGTCATGGTCCGTGATCCCCATTATCGTATGTTCAGCGCACTGTTGCGCACCAGCCAGGAAATGATGTGGTCCGCTTCGCAACAGCCGGTGCAGAGAGAACTGCGGGAACTGGCAGAGAAGGCAAAGGATGCCGACCGCGCAGGCGGCAGCCTGAGGCTGGACCCGGACCTGGAAATTCCCCGTTACCACAAGGCCGTGGATATCCATTGCCAGCCGGGCGGTTACCATACTGAAGTAACCCGGGACGATGTCGCCCCCGGGGCAATCTACGACCGTGCGGTGTTCATCTATGCCATGGGACAGATGGGACCGGACAACGCGGACATGGGTGACAGCGCCGCGGCCTGGATAAAGGAGAATTACCCGGATTTCAAGCCGGCGCGTATCCTGGATATGGGCTGTGCGGTGGGCCACAGCACAGAACCCTATGCGCAGACATGGCCTGATGCGGAAGTGCACGGCATCGACGTGGCTGCGCCCATGCTGCGCTACGCCCATGCGCGGGCGGAGTCGCTGGGGGCGAAGGTACATTTCTCTCAGCAGAACGCGGAGCGGACGGATTTTGAAGACGCCTCCTTCGACCTCGTGGTATCCCATATCCTGTTGCACGAGACCTCGGAAAAGGCAATCCGGCGCGTCATTGCGGAGTGTCATCGCCTGCTGAAACCGGGAGGACTGATGGTTCATGCGGAGACGCCTCCCTACAAGGACCTGGGACCGTTTGATGCGTTCATGCTGGACTGGGACACCCGTAACAACAACGAACCGTTCTGGGGACGCTCACATGATATTGATTACGTCGAGTTGAGCGGCAGGGCCGGTTTCGACCCGGAAAAAGTATTCGAGGTCATGGCGCCCAGCGCCTACCAGATCGCCCAGGCGCGGCGGTCCAAGGTATTCCAGGGCGGTGATTTCGGCGGCGGTGGCCTGTGGTTCCTGTATGGTGCCGAAAAGCAGGCTTCCTGAAGACGATGGTTGAAAATCCAAAATTAAAACGCAAGGCGAAAGGAGCGCGGCCGTATTTTTTTGACGATCCCGCCATCGACAAATTACTGGCCATGCTGATGGGGTTGGCGGGAGAGGTATCGGTGCTGCGCGATCGCCTGGACACGGTCGAGCGCCTGGCGGAACAGAACAAACTGTTCACCCGCTCGGAGGTTGAGAATTATCAACCGGATGAGGATGCGCTCAGGGAACGCGCTGCGCGGCGCGCCGTTTTCCTCAGCGAAGTCACGCGTATCATCGAGGCGGAACTGGAGGGGATGCAGGATGAGGATGACGCTCCCTACACTCAGGCGCTGGAACTTGTGAACCGGGAACCCTGAACCATGAGTTATCGCCTGGGTGTCGATGTTGGCGGCACTTTTACCGACCTGTTGCTGATCGATGAACAGCGCGGCGCGACGTTCACGGCTAAAGTGCCGTCAACGCCGGAAGATTCCTCCATCGGGGTGCTGAACGGTATCGCCCGCATCTGTGATACGCATGATATCGACGCCGGTAAAATATCCCGTGTAATGCACGGCACCACCG
>VYCZ01000459.1 GCA_009843675.1 Gammaproteobacteria bacterium
GTGATTACCCTTATGGCGCCGCCAGTAGCATTTCTGCCATACAGGGTTCCCTGCGGCCCCTTCAGTACTTCCACCCGCTCAACATCGGCAAATTCGATGGTTGATGCAGTCGCCCTCGACAGGTAACGATCATCCTGATAGGTCGCAACGCTCGGCTCAAGACCATTCAGCGCCAGCCGGGTGCCGACGCCGCGCAGAAAAGGCTGGGCGCTGTTTGCAGTGTTGTTGAAAACCAGGCCGGGAGTTGTCGCCTGCAATGCCTGGGTATTGGAAATACCAAAATCACGCATGGCTTCCCCGGTAAATGCAGTGACCGCAATGGGCACATCCTGTAGGCTTTGGGCGCGTTTCTCAGCCGTAACAACGACTTCCTCCAGTACACGCGACCCGGTGCCTGTTTCACCGGTTTGCGCGGATGCATCCTGAACACCGACAGGCCCTGCAAATACAACTGCGATACCGCCAATAAAGGATGTCCACTTTGAACCGCTTTTCTTGTGTTGCTGCATGGTCTTTCCCCCTTAAGTTTATGCTCTTTCGATAATAGTACGAGTTAACAGAATCTCTCAATAAAGTCTATTCCCGGTCAGCAAGGCACACCGGCGATGCGTCCGCCGTCGACTATCATGCAATGGCCGTGTACGTAGCTGGCCAGTTCCGATACCAGGAACAGCACTACGTTGGCGATCTCTTCCGGTTCGGCGATGCGGCCCAGGGGTATTCCTTCTTTGGCTTCCTTGAGGAATTCGGGATCTGACCAGTATTCCTCGATCATGGGAGTCCTGACCCAGCCGGGCGCAATGGCATTGATCCGGATCCCTGTTTCCGACAGTTCCCTGGCAAGATATGCGGTGAGCTTTACCAGGTTCATCTTGGAGATACCGTAGGGTCCTTCATCCGCGATCACGTCAAACGCGCTGTCGGATGCGATGGTGACGATATTACCGGATCCCTGTTTGACCATGTTGGGTACAATGCGCTGGCACAGACGTAAACAACTCTTGAAATTCACGTTCTGGACCAGGTCCCAGTCTGCTTCGCTTATTTTCAGCAAGGGATCAGGATAACGGTGGATGGCTGCAACATTCACCAGCACGTCGATGGATCCGAATTCCTCGCAGGCACGCTCTGTCAGTGCATCAATCTGCTCGGCGGCGGAAAGGTCAGCGAAGACCGTTGTAACCGGTTGCCCCAGACTCTCTATGGATTGCCTGGTCTGGGTCAGCCTGCCTGACTCGGTCTCCTGATCGGTAAGGACAATGGATGCCCCCTGTTGCGCCAGGGTAATAGCCACTGCCCTGCCGATACCACCGGCGGCGCCGGTGACCAGGGCAACTTTGGCCTCCTGGGAAAGGGGGTTGACGGGACTGTTCATCTATTGCTCATCTATTGTTCGGGCACGGCAAAAATGCCATCCGCAAAGGCCTGTGTGATCTCACCATAGGGCGCGCAGACGGACATCTTCAGGGGATTGTCCTGGGAACAGTTGTACACGGTCTTGGAATGGGAATAATTGTCAAATCCCTGGGGGCCGCCATGGCACCCGGTACCGCTGGACCCAATCCCGCCGAAGGGTGCGGTCGGTTCCGCTGCCTGGAAACCGAAGACATTGATGCCGGCGCCGCCTGAAACAATACGGCGCTTGAATTGCTCGACCATTTCCGGCTCGCGGGCCATGGTCACGAGGTAAGATGCCAGGGGTCGCTCGCGGCTGTTGATATAGGCATAGGCCTGGTCCAGGGTGCTGTAGGTCCTCACGGGCGTGACAGGACCAAAGGTTTCTTCGCGCATGACTTCCAGGTCATCTGAAGGGTTCACCACCAGGTACATCGGGATCTGGCGCCGTTCACGGTCCGGTTCTTCATCGCTGAGGTTAACCACCTGGACGCCTTTGTTCCTCGCTTCTTCCAGGGAGTTGATTATGCGGTCATAGTGGCGTTCATTGATGATACCGGTTACATCAGGATGACCGATATAGGTAGGATAGGCTTCCTTCCATACCTTCCCGGCCAGTTCCAGCCAGGTATCCAGCGAGCCTTCTGGTACCAGGGCATAGTCAGGGGAGGTGCAAATTTGTCCGTTCTTGCAGAACTTGAAGCTCAGGTATTCCTTGATGAGTTGCTCGTCGACTCCGTCTTCAAGGAAAATAGTCGGATTCTTGCCGCCCAGTTCCAGGGTCACAGGAGTCAGGTTCTTTGCCGCCGCCTGCATGACCAGCCGTCCCACGTTGGTGTTCCCCGTATAGGTCAGGTGGTCCCAACGTAACTGGGAGAAATACTCGGAAAATTCAACATCGCCGATAACAACGGCCAGCACGTCTTCCGGAAAATACCTACCGACACTCTGCCGGATAAGGTCTGCGGTTACCGGGGCCAGTTCAGACATCTTTACGATAACGCGGTTTCCGGCCGCCAGCATGTCAACGACCATGACCAGGGAACATTCAATGGGGAAATTCCAGGGCGCTATGTTACCCATCACGCCTTTGGGCTGTTTGACGACTTCACAACGTGACGACCCATGAACTACATCCAGCAAAGGCCGTTCTTCCGGGGCCATCCATTCCTGCAAATGGACCATGGCATTGCGGCAACGGCCCAGCACCCCGCCGGTTTCAAACAGGTCGGTAATCAACTCCGGGTGAGAGTCGAAATCCCGGCCCAGCGCATCACGGATAGGCTGACGCAAGTCGACCATCATCTTCTCCATGGCCTGCAGCCATTCCATGCGTTGCTCATAGGAGGGATTGTTGTCGGCCAGGAACGCGGCTTTTTGTTTTTCAAACAGTCTGTCCAGTTCTGCTTTGCTCGTGTCTGTAATTTGGGGGTCCTCGATGCGGTTTCATTATATTAAT
>VYCZ01000066.1 GCA_009843675.1 Gammaproteobacteria bacterium
ATGCAACGGGCAATCCGGGGGTTAAGCATAAAACCTGACCGGGTGCTGGTTGACGGCAATCGCTGCCCCGACACCGAATACCCGGTAAGCGCCGTCATAAAAGGCGCCCGGACCGAGGCATGTATCAGCGCCGCCTCAATCCTGGCAAAGGTCTGGCGGGATCGGGAAATGCGGGAGATGGACCGGAAATACCCGGGCTACGGCTTTGCCCGGCACAAGGGGTATCCGACCAGGCAGCATATCCAGGCGTTATCGGAAAACGGATTGTGTCCAATTCACCGGCGCAGTTTCGCCCCGGTTCAGAGATCGCTGGTATAACACCTCCGATGACGGAAACAACACACGATAACTTCGTCCATCTACACGTCCACACCGAGTATTCCCTGGTGGACGGCCTGTTGCGGGTGGATGATTACGTGGACTCCCTGATTGAGAAAGGCATGTGGTCCGGCGCCGTCACCGAATTGTACAACGTGTTTTCAATGGTCAAGTTCTACCGGAAATGTATCGACCGCGGAATCAAACCTGTGATCGGTGCGGAACTATGCCTGGAGGATGAAACCGAAGCCGGCAGGAACCACAGGCTGGTGCTGCTTTGCCGGAATAATGAAGGCTTCAGGAACCTGGCGGAGTTGATCACCCTGAGTTACACCCAGGGACAGGCGCGCGGCGTGCCTGCTATCAGGAGAGACTGGCTGGACAGTCGCGCGGCAGACCTGATTGCCCTGTCGGGCGCCGGGTACGGCGCTATCGGCCAGTCCATCATAAACAACCAGGCAGACTATGCCAGGAAACAACTCGACTGGTTCCTGGATCTGTTCCCGGAGCGGTTTTACCTTGAATTACAACGTACAGGACGACCGGGAGAAGACATTTATATTGATGAAGCCCTGGCGCTGGCCTCGGAATTCGATATACCCGTGGTGGCCACCAATGACGTGCGGTTTCTGGCGTCTGAAGATTTTTCCGCCCATGAAGCCAGGGTCTGCATCCATAATGGTTATACGCTCAATGATCCCAAGCGTCCGCGCCACTACAGTAACGAACAATACCTGAAAACGCCGAAACAGATGCAGGAGTTGTTCCATGACCTGCCGGAAGCGCTGCGGAACAGTGAAAACATCGCCATTCGCTGCAACCTGGAACTGGAATTCGGGGATTATCACCTGCCGGAGTTTCCGGTTCCCGAAGAATTTGACCAGTCAGGCTGGTTGCGCCGGGAGGCAAACGCCGGTTTGGAAAGACTGGTTGAAGACAGGCGGACGTCGGTCAACGGCATCGATACGGAACAATACAGCCGGCGTCTCGATGACGAGCTTGATGTGATAACCAGTATGGGTTTCCCGGGATATTTTCTTATCGTGGCTGATTTCATCCGTTGGGCGAAACAGCAGGGGATACCGGTAGGGCCGGGACGCGGCTCCGGGGGAGGCTCCCTGGTGGCTTACGTACTGGGCATTACCGATCTTGACCCCATATACCATGAACTGCTGTTCGAACGGTTCCTGAATCCCGAAAGGGTGTCCTTGCCCGACTTTGATGTGGATTTCTGCATGGACAGGCGGGATGAGGTGATCGAATACGTCTCCGGCCGTTACGGCCGGGAGCGCGTCTCCCAGATTATCACTTTCGGCAGCATGGCGGCAAAAGCCGTGGTACGCGACGTCGGCAGGGTTCTCGGACACCCCTACGGCTATGTTGACAAGATAGCCAAGTTAATCCCGTTTGAACTGGATATGACCCTGGATAAGGCGCTGCAGGCGGAGGAAATGCTGAAACAGCGATACCACGAGGAAGAGGAGGTGAAGATCCTCATAGAACTGGCAAAAAAACTGGAGGGGCTGTCCAGGAATGCAGGAAAACACGCCGGCGGCATTGTTATCTCACCCCGGGAATTGACCGAGTTTATGCCTCTGTACTGTGAAAGGAACACTGCAGTCACGTCAACCCAGTTTGACATGGGCGACGTGGAAGCAATCGGACTGGTGAAGTTCGATTTCCTGGGCCTGCGCACACTGACCATTATTGACTGGGCGGTAAAGGACATTAATGAACAGTTGCCTGAGAGGTCCGGCGCGACCCTGGATATAAGGAATATCCCGTTGGATGATGCCGGCACGTACGCGACGATACGGCGCATGGACACCACTGCCGTATTCCAGTTGGAATCGGATGGGATGAGAAAACTCATAAAACGGCTGGAGCCGGATAAATTCGACGACCTGGTCGCCCTGGTGGCATTATTCCGTCCCGGCCCCCTGGATTCGGGAATGGTTGATGATTTTATCGACCGGAAAAAGGGCAAGGCGCAGGTACGCTACATTCACCCTGCACTGGAACCTGTGCTGAAACCGACCTATGGTGTGATCCTGTACCAGGAGCAGGTCATGCAGATAGCCCGGATCCTTGGCGGCTATACCCTGGGGTCGGCGGACCTGCTGCGGCGCGCCATGGGTAAGAAGAAGCGCGAAGAGATGGCCCAGCAAAGGGATATATTCGTGAAAGGCGCAGAGGGCAATAAAATCAGTAAAACCGTGGCTACCTCCATTTTTGACCTGATGGAGAAATTTGCCGGTTACGGTTTCAACAAGTCCCATTCCGTTGCCTATGCCCTGCTCGCTTACCAGACCGCCTGGCTGAAAACCCATTACCCGGCGGCATTCATGGCCGCGGTGCTGTCTGCGGATATGAACAATACGGACAGGATTGTCAGGCTGATCGAGGAATTGAGAAGGATGAAACTGGTCATAAGGCCCCCGTCGATCAATCACAGCGAATTCAAGTTCAGGGTGATGGATGAAAAAACCATCCTGTTCGGCATGGGCGCCATCAAGGGAGTAGGCCGTTCCGCC
>VYCZ01000276.1 GCA_009843675.1 Gammaproteobacteria bacterium
CTGGTTTCTGGCCGGATAACAGGAGTTATCTCAGTCATGACCTGGATGAATACAATAAAAACGAGGCATTGATAGCTATCCTGAATATTGAGCATGATCTCAGCGATAACCTTAAACTAACTTCCATCACCGGCGTGATAGACGCCGAGAATAAACGGTGGTTCGACCAGGACCTGGTGGGCGGCGTGGATTCCATTGATAGGACCAATCACTATGAAGGCACCTCCTGGAGTACCGAACTAAGGCTGGATTATACCGGCGAGACAATAGACTGGACGCTCGGTTTCATGTATTCCAAGGATGAGCAGGACCAGAGTAACCTGGTGGCAGTCTCCACGAATGCAACCGCTACCCTGAACGGTGTGGGCTGGTTGCCGCCGTTCCCGGAAGACTTGGGTCTGGCCTTCAATACCAAGGGATATGATGTGGAAGAACAGGCAATATTTGCCGATTTGACGTTTCATATGACCGAAAGCCTGGATCTTATTGCAGGTGGCCGTTTCACCCAGAGTCAGGTGGAAAGAGAGCTGGCGGCCAATGGTATCGCACCGATAGGGGATCCTTCGTTAGGTTTTTTTGGAAGCTTTGTGAATTTTCCGCGCCCCGTAGCGTCAGGTGAGTCGGATTATACGGATTTCGCGCCGCGTTTCGGCGCCCGTTTTCAGGTGACGGATGAAATGAATGTTTACGCCATGGTGTCCAAGGGATACAAACCGGGCGGCAACAGCGTCGGCAATAATACGAATGCAGATGGAAACCCGGCGTTTGCCACAAAGTATGATAAAGAAACCCTGTGGAATTATGAACTGGGGCTGAAATCTGAATTACTGGAAGGCCGCCTGCGTCTGAATGCCGCTGTGTTTCACCTGGAATGGGACAACCTGCAATTTGAATCCTTTTTCTTCCTGACCCCGGGTGACCTGTCAACCAACGTCGACCAGATTATCAGTATTGAAGAGGCAGAAGCAAATGGCCTGGAAGTGGAATTTGCCGCAGTGGTGGCTGACGGACTGACCATTACCGGCGCCCTTGGGTATCTGGACACCGAGGTAAAAAGTGACACAATCGTTCAGTTGTCCGGTGGCTGGCGCCCATCACTGCTTGGACTCGATCTGCCGAAATCGCCGGAATTGACCGCAAACCTGGCGGGTGAGTACCGCTGGCTGATCGGCGGGGACAGTGAAGCCTGGATTCGTCTGGAGTATATACATAGGGACGGGCAGTATTCCGATATGGAAGGCGTGACCAACCGCCAGTTGAATGGACCTTCGCCGAATAATCCCGCTCTGGTTCATAATTCAGGCCCAAATGAATTTCCGTACCGCAGTCCGGATTATGATCTCCTTAACCTGAGGGCCGGTGTTGAATGGGGTCAATGGAGTATTACCGGCTTTGTACAAAACCTGACGGATGAAAAATACTACACGGGCACTCAGGAAAACTTTGGCGTAAGCGGTATCCGCTTGCGGCCCAACCCGCTGACCTTTGGCGGTTCAATCAGTTATACCTACGGTGGAATCTAGCCATACTTGGTGACACTTATTGATGACACTTTGACTGACCCCTGCTGTTTCAGCAGGGGTTTTGTTTTTTTCGGGAGAACCCTGTGTTTCGTAATATCGGGATATTGGTATTCCTGTCGCTATTGATTTCGTATCCCTGTTTTGCCGAGGAACCGACAGAAATGAACATGCAGATTGACCAGCGCTCATACACACTGGGCGGCCTGGCAACCTTCGCTGAGATGGTCAGGGTCGGCGTCAAGACCCTGGCACTGAGCGCAGCGGTAACGCCGGAAGAAATGGACGACCTGGTGGAAGACGCTGAGCGGATCGCCCAGGAAGAGGGAGTAATGCTGTGCCGGGAGACGGATTTGATTGTCACCGACCTGTTCCCGGCCGATGTCGCTGAGGGCAAGCATGTGCTGTTGATCTACAAAGGCGCGACCCTGGACCACTACCTGGCCTTGAAACAAAAGAAGTCTGAACTGGTGGCTTCAGGTTCCTATGCAGGCGAGGCGCGCCGGGGCATCGCCCGGCAGTTCGGCGAGCTCCTCAGTTATCCCCACACCGTTATCGAAGAATTGATTGACAAAAACGCCGGACCTGCTCAGCATCAGGAATGAGCACAACTCCCGTGGCAGACGCCATGGTTCTTCATGCACGTTTTACGGTCTGGCGTGCAGTTACCAGAGCTTCCCGGAGAGCCCGGTTGGGGGTAAAAGGTCGCTCCAGCGCCGTTACAAGTGCGTCAAAATCACGCCGGGTAAGGACGAGCCTGGCCTCCTGATCAATTACCTGCTTCACTTTTTCTTTTGCGGTAGCACGCATTGAACCTGTTATATTTGATTGATAGCTGAGAGTAACGGCGACCCCAAGGCCGATGCCAATCGCCGCATTTTAAAGTATTTGATGGTCTTAACAAGAGTTGAAGTGTCCTTTGACCCGCTCCGGCTCAATCGGGAGGGCCGGACGCCGAGCTTCATCTTCTCCAAAGAAGCTTTCGATCTCTCGCTGGTTTAATACCTTGGCATACTCTTTTACAACGCCCTTGGCCAAACGCTGCGCTCCGGTAGCGATACTACCCGGAAAAATGCGTTTCAGTAAATACCTCACCAGAAGCAGCAGACGTTTCTGCTCTACCTGCTCCTGAATTGTCCAGAGGGCTTCGCGGCGCTCGTGGGGAAAGTTCCGACCTAAACGATGGTCGATAGTCAACTCTAATTCCTGGCGGCGTACTGACTTGTCCTGCTCATGACTCGGCTCAGGAGGCAGTTTACTGTAAAGCTCGTGTATTTTCCTTTCATACTCCTCGATTGACAGGCATGGGCCAAAGCCGAGATCCTTATC
>VYCZ01000350.1:0-1497 GCA_009843675.1 Gammaproteobacteria bacterium
ACAATACACTCATCAAAAAACTGCAGGATGACATCCTCATCTGCGCTGAAGGTTATGTCTTCGAACTGGAACGGCGGGGTTATGTAAAATCAGGCCCTTACGTCCCGGAAGTCGTGCTGGATTTCCCCGAGGCCGTGAAGGAATTGCACCGGGAATTTGTCCGGGCGGGCTCGGACGTGGTGCTGGCGCTGACATACTATGCGCACCGTGACAAGATGAAAGTGGTGGGACGCGAGCTTGACGCTGAAAGGCTGAACCGCCAGGCCGTCAGGCTGGCCGGGGAGGTAGCCCGCGAGTCGGGCAAACTCGTCTCCGCGAACATCTGTAATACCTGGGTCTACGACCCCGGCAACCCGGTGGAAACCGGCAAAGAGGTGCGCGCCATGTACGAGGAGCAGCTTTCCTGGGCGGTGGACGAAGGCGTGGACTATGTCGTGGCGGAGACCTTTGACTGGTTTGCGGAGGCGGATATCGCACTTGACGTGATTAAGGGTTTCAACCTGCCTGCCGTGATTACCTTTACCACCGTCACGCCCACGACGGCGGACGGTTATGAATTTGATGATGCTTGTAGAATATTGAGTGAAAAAGGCGCTGACGTGGTTGGATTGAATTGCGGGCGAGGACCTGCCACCCTGCTGCCGGTTCTGGCAAAAGTTGTGGAGGCCGTCGAGTGTCCCGTTGCGGCGCTGCCCGTCGCTTACCGGACAGACGCGGATCACCTGAGCTTTATCGACCTGAAACAGGAGGGCAGGGAAGCGGGATTCCCGGCGGAACTGGACCCGTTTTTGTTGACCCGCTCCGAGATGGCGGAGTTTGCCCTAGCCGCCAGGGACCTTGGCGTGCGTTATATCGGCGTCTGCTGTGGCGGCGCTCCGCACCATGTCCGGGCCATGGCTGAAGCGTTGGGTAAGACTGTCCCCGCAAGCCGGTACTCTCCGGATATTGCAAAGCATGCAGTTCTGGGATCGGAAGACGTGGTCAGGGATTACCGCACCAGGTTTCTCAGGGATCACCACGAAGCTCTTTTCACTGAATGACAATGTAGAAAGCTTTGGACAGGACCATTCCGGACTTGTCAGGGCACACATAACAAAATCCCTGTTCCTATCATGACGGCAGGCACTCAGCGCATACCGGTAAAACTCCTGCTCGGAATCGGCTTCGGCATGTTCCTGGGAGTGCTCAGCGCCAACTCCATACCAGTCTTGATCGGCGCCCTGATCGATGGCCTGGCCGTGAATGAAGCCGAAGTCGGGTTACTGGGTACGGTTGAGTTGCTTGCCGTGGCGCTCGGAGCCCTGGCCGCAACGCCGATGGCCGGAAAAGTCTCCAACAGGAGACTGGCCGTATTCGGCTGCCTGCTCGCGATCACGGCGCAATTTCTCAGCGCGGCCGCGGGCAGCCTGTACCTGCTGGCCGGTTTGCGGATTATCGCCGGCGCTGGGCTCGGCCTGGCTTATGCCGCTGCAGCCATGGCTGCAGCGGCGACCGCGA
>VYCZ01000350.1:1507-2840 GCA_009843675.1 Gammaproteobacteria bacterium
TTCTCCCCCCCCCCCCGCGCCCCCGGCCACCCCTGACCGGGTGCTGGGTTACAGTGTTACCGCCGGATTGCTGGCGATAGTCGTCCTGTTACCGGGCTTTGCCATGGTGGTTGCGGCTGCCGGCTACAAGGGCGGGTATGTCGCCCTGGGCTTGCTGGTCATTTTCCTGCTGCCTGTGATGGGTTGGTTGGACCGGGGACAAGCGCGTCCGGCAGGGCCGGGCACGGCGCCGACGTTGCCGGCGCGTTCACTGGCCGGCCTGCTGCTGTGCATTGCCTTGTTCAACATCGGTTCCGGCGCCATCTGGAGTTTTTCCGAGCGCATTGGCCGGCAGGCAGGTTTAACTCTCGAGGAGGCGGGATTTATCATCGCAACCGGCGCTTTCAGCGGCGTGGCGGGGTCCCTGCTTGCCGCGTGGCTGGGCGACAGGTGGGAGCGCAGGCGGCCCGTCATCCTCGCCCTGATCATGGCGGGACTGGGGTATATGGTCATGTCGGGTGCGACGGACAGGATGAGCTATATCGCCGGTGTCAACATTTACTGGGTCACGTACATGTTCCTGTTGCCCCTGATGATCGGCGCCGGCGCGGCCATGGACGCCGGCGGCCGCGCCGCCACACTGGCCGCGGGGACGATATCGTTGACTTTTGCCCTCGGCCCGGCCTGCGGCGGTTATATTGCGGCCTGGTTCTCCTACGGGGCTATCGGCTGGTTTTCCTGTGCGTTATGTGTGTTAGCCGCACTGGCGTTCATCCTGGTCAGGCCGGCAGACGGATAGCGTTCAAATACCAGCGAACAAATGTCGCGACCCGCGCTTCGTGCATGGAGTAGGGGCCGGGTCGGTAGCGGCTGGACATGATCCCGGCGTTATTGTCCTCGGTGATCTTCTTGTCCTGTTTTGTTGTCACGTCCCAGACCCAGATGAGATTATCCGTATCATAGTCAACGCCTTCCTCGGCATCCTTGTGTACCAGCCAACTGAACTGTACGTCGGTATTGACGGCGTCATGTGGGGTGAAGCGCACCATCAATGCAAAATCGTTGAACGCAAGGATGTAATTGGTCGGGTTGAATACGAAAGCGGTTTCACCGCGGTCGTATTCCCTGAATTTACCCATCAGTTTTTTGCAGCCGGGTTTGCCGTCCCGGGTCTCCGAGGCAAAATTCCGGTCATTGATGGGCACTCTCGAGAGCTGCGCAAGATCCAGGGAATTCTCATCCCGCTCAAATTCAGGTACGGGATGACCCATCGCCAGGGTTTTTACGTCCATTGATAGAGTTTTGGCTGGTATTTTGACATGGCATACAACCGGCCCCGACCCGGGCCCGCGCC
>VYCZ01000407.1 GCA_009843675.1 Gammaproteobacteria bacterium
GGTTCCAGCACATGGCGATCATCTCGTCAACCCAGGGTATGCCGATATGGATGCCGATGAGTTTCAGTTCGGGAAAATCACATGCGGCCGCATCCAGGGTGATGGGTCGGGCGACGCTCAGGAGGCGTCTGTCCCTGCTGTATACAAGGTTCTGCCCCACCTGCATCATAATCGGTATATCAAGTTCGCAACACTTGGCGTAATAGGGGTATATCTGCGCGGCATCCGGGGCCATGTTGAACCAGTGCGGATACCAGTGCGCGCCGATGAAACCGAACTCGGTTACCGCGGTTTCCAGTTCCCCCAGGCCGCGCATGCCGCGGGTGGGGTCAATGCCGGCTACCCCCGAGAACCTGTCGGGGTATTCGCTGCAAACCTTCATCACGTACTCATAGGGCACTTCAAATGAACCTTTTATGCGCAGGTCGCCTGCCCGCACGGCAATCAGGAGAGAGCGCTCGATGCCAGACCGATCCATTTTTTTGAGGTAGTCCTCAATCGAGACACCTCCCCAGATCGATCTCGGCATCCGCACCTGGGATTTAAAATCGGTGTCAAGACCATCGCGGCCTTCGGCAACCACGTCGGGCGTGTACAGGTTGCAGACAATGTCGATGTATCCGGACATGGAGCGTTCATGAACCCTGGTTTGCGTTGCCCTTACCGTTTCCCGGGCTTAACAGGATAGTTCAGTCCGTGTCGCCCTTGAAGAAGTGTACATGAAATGTTCCCGCTCCGGTACGCAACGGTACAGCCACATTACTGTAGCGATCGGAATCCCAGAAGTCATGCCCGGCCTGGTGGTCCGGCCAGCGTGAGACCGCAAAGATCTCCCAGGGCCAGGAACCGGCCAGGATTTCCGTTCCACCCCCGATATTGAAAGCGACGTAGTAGCTGCCCAGTGCCGCCATCATCGGCAGGATGATGTCCCGGTACCTGTCCATCCTGGCCTGGTCCGTGCCGGTGCCTTGGATTATCATGTAGTGCCTGGGACCTCTTCCGGGCGGTGGTTCAACCGATGCGATGGTGGGTATTTCGGGAGCTTCCGGCAGGCCTGAGTAAGGCAGTCCCGGCGCCAGTAATGCCAGTGTCCCGGGATCATCGGCCAGTCCGTTGGCGTCAAGCAGGCGCTGGTTGGCATCACTGTTCCACAGTTCCCTGGCCTGTCCCGCGTCGTCGAACTGAAACAGGGCGATCTCTGCCGGCGGCGTGCCGGGTTCCAGGCATTCGACCGTGGACCTGTCGCCTTTCCCGAACAGTCTGCATGACCGTCCCGCGAGCAATCCTTCCAGGTCTTCCAGGTAGCGCATATTCCTGCCTGTGCCGGACAATTGCAGGTACAGAAAGCTGGGTGCCGCCGGGATAGTCACTGTCAGGCAATCTCCCGGTCAGGATGTTATTCCGGCGCCAACTGCGGCCAGCAACGCCTGGTTGAATTTTTCCGGTTCTTCCCAGAACGGTACATGGCTGCTCCCGTCGAACAGGACCAGCGAGGCTTCAGGTATCCGCTCAGCCATCCATTGTCCTACCGGTGTCGGTAGTATCCTGTTATTGGGATAGCAGTAGAACAGCGTAGTCGACACGGTGATGCCGGTTATCTCCGAACGCCAATCCTGTTTCACCATTTCATCGATCAGGTCGGCGGCGACGTCCGTGGGTGTAAGCCAGGTCTGGGCAGTCATTTCCAGGAGAACGTTACCTGGTGGCGGCTCCAGGAATGCTGCTTGAAAAAAATCGTTATAAATGGAGCGGTCATTGCGTAGCGCAGCGCCGTAAGCTTCGGCGGCTTCCTGTGGAAAGTCGCCGAAGGTTGGATGTTCCCAGCCCTGGACGGAAGGCAGCCGAGGTGTCATTTCCATCAGCACCAGGTGGCCCGTCCTTGCGGCGGGGTAATCGGCAAGATACCGTAAGGCAACAAAACCGCCGAGGGAATAACCGAGCAGCACCGCATCCTTCAGGTCCAGGTATTCCAGCAACTCATGCAGGTCTTCAGCGAGTTGCCTGATCGTGTAACCGTGGTTGGGCTTGCCGCTGAGTCCGTGGCCGCGCAGGTCCGGCGCGATTACCCGGACGTGGTCGGCCAGCTCCGGCAGGTTTTTCTGCCAGAAATAGTCAGCGGAAAACATCAGCGCGCTGAGCAGCACGAGCGGACGTCCGGCACCCTGGTCGATGTAGTAGAGCGGGGTGCCGTCCGTCAGTTGGTGATAGGCCATGGCGACGCTGTCCGTCTCGGCTATCAGTTGAACAGGTACTTGACCCTGACTCCGTAAGTCCTCGGCGCGCCGACGAAGAACTGCGGCACAACGCGATCCACCCCCGGTGTGGGCACACCGGATTCCAGGGCATTGGTAAAATACTCCTCGTCATCCAGGTTGTTGCCGTACACCGATACCTCCCAGTTTTCAGTGGGTCGGTAACTGAGCCTGGCGTTGACCAGGTTATAGGAATCCTGCTCGAAACTGGCGCGGTTGAAAGGCGTGAAAAACTGGCTGCCCGTATGCTGCCAGTTGACCCAGGCTTCCAGTTCGCCGAGTTCGCCCAGCGGCAGGATATACTGCGCACTGACGGAGCTGGTAAAACCCGGGGCCCGCGGCAGTTCATTCCCCTCCAGGCTAACTGATGGCGCGCCGGGCAGGTCCTTGTCCTCGGTGATGAAGCTGTCGTATTCGGTTTCCAGGATGGAAATGCCGGCGGACAGCCTGAATTGTTCCGTCAGCAGGGTATCCAGTTCGATCTCAGCGCCATAAATGGTTGCCTGGGCGGCATTCTCGATGGTGGCGTTGAGTAAAAACTGGAAACCCCCCAGCTTTGCTGGGGAGACTAACGCAGTTTGACAGT
>VYCZ01000434.1 GCA_009843675.1 Gammaproteobacteria bacterium
GGGTAGCCTGGTCGCACTCGATGTTCATCAACACGTAATGCGCCTTGTGGATCTTGTTGATCGGATAAGCGAGTTGGCGCCTGCCCCAGTCCTCCAGGCGATGTATAGCCCCCTGGTTCGACTCGATCATGGAGCGGTACCGCTCGATCATCGCAGGTACCTGCTCGCTCTGGTCCGGGTGGACCAGAAACACGACTTCATAATGTCTCATTAACATGTCCTCATGGGTTCAGCCTCCCGTCCGGGCGGTGAGGCAAGGATCAAGGCTGCGCATTATAGTGCAAAGATACCGAACATGCAATTGCAAGGGAATTCCGAAAGAGCACAGGGGTCAGAGTAAAATTTCTGACGAAATTCTTACTCTGACCCCGAGAGTCCCGTCTATAGGGAATATCCGAAGTGGTGATTGAAAAGATCCGCAAATTCCTGCCGGGTGAATCGATGATTCTGTGTGCCTCGCACTTCGATCTTGATCTTCCCCATGAGGGAGGCAATCCTGCCGGTCGTTTCCCAGTCCATATCGTGCATCAGTCCGTACAGCAGGCCGGCCCGGTAGGCGTCACCGCACCCGGTGGGGTCGGCCTCGCGTTCCGCCCCGGCAGCCGGGATATCGATGGTTCCGGCGCGGGTATGAATGATCGAGCCTGATGCGCCGCGTGTGACAATCAGGGTATCGACCCGGTCCAGCACCGTGGAGGTATTCAGCCCGGTCTTGTCTTCGATCACTTGCCATTCGTAATCGTTGAAGACCAGCCAGGTCGCATGATTAATACTGTCCAGCAACTCGTCTCCGGTCAGCATGGTGACATTCTGGCCGGGATCGAAGATAAATGGGAGATCCTGCTCGGCAAACTGCCGGGCGTGCTGCAACATGCCTTCCTTGCCGTCCGGCGCCACTATGCCGATACTGACACCTTCAGCCATCGACACGCGGTTTTCATGGGAGTGGGCCATGGCGCCCACCTGGAATGTGTTGATCTGGTTATTATCCAGGTCGGTGGTAATGAAACATTGCGCAGTATAGGTATTCTCGATGACCCGCAGGTGCCGTTGCTCGATCCCGTTCTGTTCCAGCCATTGACGGTATTCGGCGAAGTCGATCCCTACCGTGCCCATGGGCAGGCAGTCCGTCCCCAGTAATTTCATGTTATAGACGATGTTTCCCCCGGAGCCGCCGAACTCGTGCTGCATGTCCGGGACGACGAAACTGAGATTCAGCATGTGTATCTTGTCCGGCAGTATGGCTTCCTTGAAATGGCCCGGGTAGACCATGATTCGATCATAGGCAAAAGAACCGCAGACGAGAGCAGTCATGCTGACAGTAACTCCGCCTGTCTTGTTGCTGTTACGGTTTCTGCGGCTGCGTGTCTTTTGATCACCGGCGCCAGGTACCGCCCGGTATGGGAATGCGCCTGCTTTGCGATGTCTTCCGGTGTTCCGGCAGCAATGATCTCCCCGCCGCCGTCGCCCCCTTCGGGCCCCAGGTCGACGATCCAGTCCGCAGTCTTGATAACGTCCAGGTTATGTTCGATGACGACTACGGTATTGCCGTGATCGCGCAACCGGTGCAGCACGCCCAGTAGCTGGTTTACGTCATGGAAATGCAGGCCGGTGGTAGGTTCATCCAGTATGTAAAGCGTCTTGCCGGTATCCCGTTTGGATAACTCCCTGGACAGTTTCACCCGTTGCGCTTCACCTCCCGATAACGTTGTGGCATTCTGGCCGAGACGGATATAGGACAGTCCCACGTCTACCAGGGTTTGCAGCTTGCGGGCGATGATCGGCACCGGCGAGAAAAATTCGCGGGCGTCTTCCACCGTCATATCCAGTATTTCGTGGATGTTTTTACCCTTGTACCGGACCTGCAGGGTTTCCCTGTTATAACGTTTGCCCTTGCAGACATCGCACATCACGTATATGTCCGGCAAAAAGTGCATCTCAACCTTGATCAGTCCGTCTCCCTGGCATGCCTCGCACCGCCCTCCCTTGACATTGAAACTGAAACGGCCGGGTTTATAGCCCCTGGATCGCGCCTCCTGGGTGGCGGCAAAAAGCTCCCTGATAGGAGTAAACAGGCCGGTATAGGTGGCAGGGTTTGAGCGCGGGGTGCGGCCGATGGGACTTTGATTGATGTCCACGACCTTGTCGATATACTCGAGACCGGAGATAGTCCGGTACGGGGACGGCCTTGCGCCGACATAGTTCAGTTCGCCCGCGGCAATCCGGTACAGGGTATCGTTAATCAGGGTTGACTTGCCCGATCCGGAAACACCGGTGATGCAGGTCATGAGGCCGAGCGGCAATTCCAGCCGGACCGATTTGAGGTTGTTTCCCGTAGCGCCGGACAATACCACCACCCGTTCCGGGTCCGGCTTGATGCGCTGTAACGGCATATCAATACGCTTTCTTCCCGAGAGGTAAGCGCCGGTAAGGGACTCCTTGCACCGGGCGATATCATCGGGGTTGCCCTGCTTGACCACTCTGCCGCCGTGTACCCCGGCTCCCGGTCCCATATCGATGACATGGTCAGCGGCATTGATGGCCTCTTCGTCGTGTTCGACAACGATCACCGTGTTACCCAGGTCGCGCAGTTGCCTCAGGGTGGCCAGCAGGCGTTTATTGTCCCGTTGATGCAAACCGATGGAAGGTTCATCCAGGACGTACATCACACCGACCAGGCCTGCGCCGATCTGGCTGGCCAGTCGAATGCGTTGTGCCTCGCCCCCGGACAAGGTTTCCGCGCTCCTGTCCAGGGCAAGATAATCCAGGCCCACGTTGACAAGGAAGCGCAATCGGTCCTCAACTTCCTTTACTATGCGCGTGGCAAT
>VYCZ01000098.1 GCA_009843675.1 Gammaproteobacteria bacterium
GTTCTCATCATATCATTCTTTCTTCGCAACGCTTTTTCGGTTGCATCCGCTCGCGCCAAATCACTTGATGACCACGTTATGTTCTAATTCCCGTCACTCACCACCGTCGTCTCATAGCGGACACCCTCCGGTACCGGCACGGCCTGGTGCACGGTCACGCCGTAGTCCCCCCCGGTGGTTTCAGAGGAATCCACGGCCACGAAGGAGGTATAGGCGGATGCAAGCTGGTGTTGCAGCGCGATACGTTTGATGGTCGCGCCGAGTTCCCCATGGGGGTCGCCGGCGGTTGCCTGCCGGTCCGTGAGCTCGGCGATATTGGCGCGCGCCCAGACCTTGGCGAGAGACGGACCGGCGCTGCCTGCCCCGGCGGCCTCGACCACGAAGGGGCGGCGCGCGCCGTCAACCGTCCCGTAGACGGTCACCGAGGCGGGGTCGCCCCGGAACTTCCCTGAAACCACCAACGGCCGGCCGATGAACAGGTCCGGCAGGCGTCCGGGGTAGATATCAGAGACAGTCATACCGCCCCAGTCAATGTCGATGTCGGTCAACGCGGCATGGCTCACGCGCGTGAGGAAGACGTCCATCACCGCTTCTGCCGAGTCGTTCAGGCCCAGGTAAGCAACGGCGCCGCGCCCCACCTTGTCCATACGCTCCATCAGGTAGCGGTTGACGGATTCTCCGACACCGAAACTGAATATGCGGGCATTGCCGATACGCCTGTGCACCTCGGCCAGGATCTCCGCCTCGTTACCGATATAGCCGTCCGTCATAAACGAGACGAAGCGATACCGGGACGGATCATGGGGGAAACCCAGGGCCGCCCTGATACCCTCCACCATCATGGTGCCACCGTCGCCACTCAGGTCAGCCAGATACCGGCGCGCGGCCGCCAGGTTATCCGCCGTCGCCGGGACGGGCTCCCGGCCGAACTGGGAGGCATCGTCCGAGAAACGGATGATCTGGAACGTATCATCCGGGTTGAGCAATCCCAGCGCCGTGGCGACGGCCTGTTTCGCCTGCGCCAGGGGACGGCCCTGCATCGAACCGGACGTGTCGATGACGAACACCATCTCCATGGGCCGGCGGGAAATATCTGCGCTGTCGATGGGCGGGATCATCATCAGCGAAAAGAACCCCTCGCCCGTGTCCGGGTCCCGGTAGGTCATCAGGCCCGACTTGACGGCCTCCCCGGCGACGCGGAAATCCAGCACGAAATCCCGGTTGGCAATAGTCGCGTCCGACGCCAGCTGCACCGTTGCGACCGCCGGCCCGTCCCGCTGCACGCTGATGACGTGTGTCGTCGATGTGATTTCCTCGATGTGCACGCCGGCATCGATACTCACGGTAATGCCGAGGTCGTGGCCCGACCGTTCCGCCGGCGCCAGGTATTCCAGCGCGGTCCCGCCCGGTGTTTTCGTGCGGCCACCGCGCGGGAGCGCCTGGACAGGGTCCGGGTGGCCAGGCGGATTGAAGCGCGGGCCAACCACCGTGGGGAACACGAACGAATACCACCCGTCCCTGTAGGCGAGTGTGCTGAAGTAGGTGATGTCGACATCGATGGCCTTGCCGGGCTCGATGTTGGCGACCTTCTGCTCGAATATGTTCGGGCGGCGCTGAACCAGCAGGCTTGCCTGGTAGCCCTGGTCCCGCGCCGCGCGGTAGATGGCTTCGGCTTCTTCCTTTTCCCGCAGGATGCCGCGAATGGTGCGTTCTCCGATGACCATCAGGAACTCGGTAACCGCGGCGTTCTCCGGCAGGGGAAATACGTAGACAGCCTCTATCTTTGTGTCGAACGGGTTGGCAAACTGCTGTTTGATCCGCACCGTGCTGATATGGCCGGCAATGGCGGCGTCCACGGCAGTGTGTTGCAGGGGCAGCGGGACCTCTTCCGTATCTCCGCCCTCATCTGCGGACGGAATATTCGCGACCAACGCCCCGGAGCCGGGGTCCGGGGTGTCTTCATGCTCATCTTCAATATAGTCTTCAGCGTCGATAAGTTCCTCCTCTTGTGGGGCTTTGGCGATGATCCAGACCTCGGCTTCCAGGGCTTCGGAACTCCGCGCCGATGGTTCGGAAATGTCTGCATAGGCTATCGCCTGCGGCGCCTGCATGGCTGAAATCACCACCTCCTCTGGACTTTCATGGGCTCTCTGAATCTTACGCGCAACAGCCGGGGCGCGGCGGCTCATCAGCGCTTCCACACCTTCATCGCCTAGAATGTCTTGTCCCGGTGGTGATAGTGTGCCCGCCAGTGGTGGCGGGACGTCCAGCAACGACTCGCGCTCCCAATCGGAACGAACTCTTGTGCTTGCGTTTTCAGCAGGTGTCGATGAGTGCTCCACCGACGTTGAAGCTCGAAACTCAAGCGGTGGTGTGCGTGTGAGCAGTGCGAGCAATGCAACACCGATCAGCAATATCGTGGTGGAGAGTACGGCTGCGAGTGCAAGGCGTTTTCGACTGTTCATTGGACGTTCTCTTGTGTGTTGTCATCAGGCTCAATATAGAAAATGGACGCACGCATTCGGAAACCTTCCGGCGTGGTCGCCGTGATCAGGCGCAGGTCAAAATCGGGCTCCCCCTCCAGCATCAGGTGCAACGTGGCAAGCCGCACGCGGCCGATTGGTAACAGGCTTTCCTCGGCCAGAGAATAATCGGCGAGCACAATTCTCTCAACAGCGTCGCGGGCGACGGCTTCCCGGTCGTAATACGGCGTGCGCGGGAAGGCGGGATGCCCACCGTTCTCGACACCCACCACCTTCATGGCGCCGTTGCGGTCCTTCAGTTCGAACTGCCAGGCGGCCA
>VYCZ01000314.1 GCA_009843675.1 Gammaproteobacteria bacterium
GTGCAGAGCGTATCAAGCGGGTCTGGCCGGTGCGCGAGGTAATCGAATCCGGCGCCCTGGCCGTTCCGGGTTCGGACTGGTCCGTAGTGCCTTCGGTCAATCCGTGGATTGCCATTGAGGCATTGGTGACCAGGGAACGTCCGGGCGGCAGTGATGACAGTTTCGGCAAGGAACAGGCCATCAACCTGGACCAGGCCATAAAGATGTTCACGGTCAATTCGGCAAAACACATGGGAAACGCAGACAGACTGGGCAGCATAGAACCCGGCAAGCTGGCGGACCTGGTAGTGCTTGATCGCGACCCGTATGAAATTCCGGTGAATGAATTACACCGGGTCAGGGTGATGCATACCCTCACCAACGGTGAGACGGTTTACCTGCGCGAAGCGGGAGACTAGCGTCCTCAGCGGGAACCGCTGTATACGATTCTGCCTTCAAACATGGTCAGCGATACCTGTGTATCACTGATCCTGTCTACCGGAATTTCAAACAGGTTGTGTTCCAGCACGATGATATCGGCCAGTTTACCTGCCTCAATGGAGCCGCTGTCCTGCTCCAGTAACAACGCTTTGGCGCCGGAGCGGGTATAAATCTCCAGGGCCTGCTCCAGCGTAATTGCCTGTTCTTCCCATAGCGTGTCCTGGCGCAGGCCCCATGGATTCGCCCGGCTGACCATGGCTTCCAGTCCCACCCAGGGGTTCATGCTCGACAGGGCGCCGGCAGGCCAGTCGGACCCCGCCACCACCTGGGCGCCGGCTTCCAGCAGGTCGCGTACCGGCCAGTAGCGCTGCCCCCTTTCCTCGCCCACGGCGCGGATGATGGAATCGACTTTCACGGAGGGAAACCAGATGTAGGGGGATATCTCCGCTACTGCGTCGAGTTCGGCAAACCGGGGAATATCCGCCTCATCGACATAACCGGCGTGCGCCAGTTCATGGCGTAACCCGCTGTCGCCGTTCGCCTGCCGGGCGGCCTCGATGGCATTCAGGGTGACCCGGACGGAACGGTCCCCCGCGGTGTGCACCTTTGCCGTCATCCCCAGTTTATCGAGTTGCACAATCAGCCGCGACAACTCCTCCTGGGTGTAATGCTGCTTGCCGTTGTGGGTCGGAGCGCCTTCATAGGCCGGCATGTAATCGGCCAGCATCGCGGCCGTGCGGGACGCCGACGGCACACCGTCCATGGAGATTTTGACGGCATCGGTATTCACGTTGCGGCCGCGGTGCGCCGTGCGCATCTGTTCCAGGATTTCGGCATCCAGGGTCTTTTCCTCATCAATCATCGGCAGTACGGACATGGAAGTGACCAGGTGTACACTGACCTCTCCATTTTCGTCCAGGGTTTTGTATGCTTTTAATCCCTGGAGTGTAGCCCAGGCTTCCTTGATGCCGGTCAGGCCGAAGCGGTTGGCTGCCCGCACCCCTTCCCTGGCTGCCGCAAGATATTGTTCCTCCGTCCAGTCCGGAATGATGCGCAGCACAGGCCCGGCTGCGCTTTCATATAACAGGCCGTTCGGTTCGCCCGTTTCCTTGTCCCGCACTATCTCTCCGCCGGGTATTTCGGGACTGTCCCGGGTCAGGCCGGCCAGTTCCAGGGCCTTGCTGTTGGCCCAACGGTTATGGAACGAGGTATCCCTCAGTAAGACCGCCTTGTCCCCGGATACCTCGTCCAGCCATTTACGCGGTGAAGGGATGTCATGCTTGATGAAAAAGTCCGTTTCCCACTGGCCGCCGATAATCCATTCGGCATCGGGATAATCCACTACACATTGTGTCACGGTCTGCCTCACCACTTCCGGCGTCGCCGTGCCCGGAAACACGCATTCGAATAACTGGACGGTAAAACCGTAAACCGGGTGGACGTGCAGGTCATTCAGGCCCGGCATCGCCATTTTTCCTTCCATGTCTATGACTTCCGTTTGCCCGCCCCGGTACGCCGCTGCCTCTTCATCACTGCCGGCAAACAGGATCCTGCCATTCCTGACGGCGACCGCCTCGGCCCAGGGTTGGGCAGGGTTCACCGTGTAGACCCGGCCGTTCACAAGCAGCGTGTCCGCAGACGGCGCGGCCTCACCCGTCACAGCCGCGGCCTGTCCCTGCCCCGCGGAACCGGCGCCGCCGGAACCCTGATCGCAACCATACGACAGGATCAGGGTCAGGAACAGCAAACCATATTTATTTATCTTCATCTCCAGTTTCACTCAAGCCTCATACCGGTCCCTGATGATGATCATCATCCCGGCATTCTACCGTCAAAAGTCGCGATCTTCAGGGTTGTTCAGCAGTAGCGAGCCGCCAACCGCTATACACAGGTTGATCAGCAACCCGTACAGGCCGGGATGGAATCCCCAGATCTTGCCGCCGCTGACAAAACCGAACGGACCGAAGGCAAGCGTGAGGGAAACGGCAAGTCCGGCGACAAGACCGAAAACAACCGGGCCGGCCCGCAGGTTCCCCCAGCGGATGCCCAGCATGAATGCGGGAACAAGCTGTACGAGCAGGTCGAATTTCCTGTCCAGCAGGTCGATCAGCGAGGCTTTGTGCTGCAACGCGATGGCCAGCCAGATGAGAAAAGCTATGAGCGCCCAGGAGCAGAGCTTGCCGACCCAGGTCAATTCAGCCTGCGATGCGTCTGTCCGGAAATACCCGGCATAAATGTCCTTGGCTATCATGGAAGAGATGGTCAGCAGGGCCGAGTCCGCTGTGGACATGGTGGCGGAGATGACCGCCGCGAATAAAATGACCACCAGCCAGTAGCCGAACACGGAGTCCTCCTGGAGCAGGCGGAAG
>VYCZ01000045.1 GCA_009843675.1 Gammaproteobacteria bacterium
TCGCAGCACCAGTACACGGATCAGCCGCGCTATTTCGAACCCGCGGTGAAGTATGCCGGGATCATCGAGTTCCCCGACCAGACCGATGAAGTAATCCGTGAGGCCTTTCGCCAGGCCCTCACGGGCAAGCCCGGGCCCGTGTTCGTGGAGCTGTCTTCCGACAAGGAGTTCGTTGAGGTCGATTTCCCGCCGTTGACCCCGCCGGAAAAGTACCGGGTAACGCAACAGCCGGCCTGGGAGGGGAGCGTGGACAAGGCCGCCGATATGCTGGCAGCCGCAAAAAGCCCGATTATCCTGGCCGGCACCGGCGTGCATACGGCCCGCGCCCATGATGCATTCGAGCAATTGGTTGCTGCTGTCGAATGTCCGGTGATTACCACCTGGGGCGGCCGCGGCGTATTGCCGGAAACGGATGATCACCTGTTGATTTACTCCTGGCCTTCCGCCAATGACGCCATTGCGGAGGCAGACCTGGTGCTGGCGGTGGGCACCTCCATCGGCGAGGCCATGAACTATGGCCGCCTGCATCATTACGCCAGGGGCAATACGGACAGAAGCTGGATTTACATAGAAAGGGACCCGTCCGCCATAGGCGTCAACCGTTCCATCGACCTGCCGGTCATCGGCGACCTGCGCGACGTGCTCCCGCAACTGGCCGAGGCGTTGCAGCAGCGTCACATCCGGCCGCACCCGGGTTTGAAGCAATGGCGTGAACAATTGGTTGCCGCCCGCACGGAGTTGATCGAGAGCGCTCCGGATACCAGGCCGATACATCCGGGCCGACTCATGGTGGAGGCGCGCAAGGCGGTCCCGGATGACGCAGTCATCATACGGGATGGCGGCAATACCACCTTGTGGGAACTGGCCTATTTTGAGCAGCGATCCCGGGACTACATGTGGACGTCGAAGCTGGGACACCTGGGATCGGGCCTGCCCTATGCCATCGGCGCCAAGCTGGCCGTGGGGGACCGTCCGGTGGCGCTGATTTCCGGTGATTCATCTTTCATGTTTCATGCCACGGAAATAGAAACGGCGGTGCGCCATGACCTGCCGGTCGTCGTTATCGTCAACTACGACCAGAAATGGGGCATGGAAGTGCCGGGCATGTCGGAGACGCTCAGGCGCGAGATCGCCATCAAACAGTCATTTGTGCGTATGGACCGGATGGCGGAAGCCATGGGGGGCCATGGCGAGTTTGTGGAGGAGACCGCAGATATCGCGCCGGCGGTTGAACGCGCCTTTGCCAGCGGCAAACCGGCCGTGGTGCAGGTCGTCGTCGATGAACGGGTGAACAACACGCAGATGCCGAACTGGAACGAGTTCATACGCTGGTACGGCGATGACGGCGCATACCGGTAACAGCTATGCCAGGCCCGGGGAGCAGGATGATCCTGTTGCCTGGGCGGATATAAAACGCGCAAGCGAACGCATCTCGCCCTGGGTCAAAAAAACGCCCCTGGTCAAATCAGCAGCGTTGTCCCGGTTGAGCGGCGCTTCGGTTTACCTGAAGCTGGAAACGGTCCACGCTACCGGCGCCTTCAAACTGCGCGGCGCCGCCAACTGCATCCTCTCGCTCACGGAAGAACAGCGCGATCGGGGCGTGGTGACCGTATCGACGGGCAACCACGGCAGGGCCGTGGCTTATATCGCGGGCCGTTTGAATGTGCCGGCGGTGATCTGCATGTCGGAACTGGTGCCGGAGAACAAGCTCGAAGCGGTGCGTGCAGCCGGCGCCGAAGTGCGCATTGCCGGGTCGTCCCAAGACGAAGCGCAGTTGGAAGCCGAGCGGCTGGTGCGGGAGAATGGCATGACCTTGATACATCCGTTTGATGATCCTGCAATCATAGCAGGGCAGGGCACCATCGGCGCCGAACTCCTTGATGATCTGGAGCGGGTGGATACGGTGCTGGCAGGCCTGTCGGGCGGCGGGCTGATCTCCGGCATTGCCGTGGCGGTGAAGTCAAGGCAGCCGGATGCCAGGATCATCGGGTTGTCGCCGGAACGGGGGCCGGCCATGTATGAAAGCATCAGGGCCGGCAGACCGGTTGCGGTCGCCGAAGAAGCTACACTGGCCGACAGCCTGGGAGGAGGCATCGGTCTTGATAACCGTTATACCTTTGACCTGGTGAGAAAGTACGTGGATGATTATGTCCTGCTGGATGATGTGCAAATCGCGGATGGAATACGACACCTGTATTACCATGAGCGCCTGGTGGCGGAAGGCGCCGGCGCGGTCGGCGTGGCGGCTTTGCTGGCAGGCCTGGTGGGTGAATTACGCGGCAACATTGTCTGTGTGATCAGCGGCAATAATATCGATATGGGAGAATTTACCCGGCTGGTTACAGATGAGGAACAGGATAACTGACATGAATGCATTGATACTTACGGAACAGGAGTTACGCCGTTGCGCGGGCATTGACGAAACCTCGCTGCAGGCTGTGGAAAATGCCTTCACCTGGTTGTCTGAAGGCAAGGCATACATGCCGCCGATCATGCATATTGAAGTTGCCGATCGCAACGGCGACGTCGATATCAAGAGCGCTTACGTTGCGGGACTGGACAGGTTCGCCATCAAGATCGGTTCAGGCTTCTTTGACAATCCATCCAGGGGATTGCCCAGTTCCAGCGCCATGATGGTATTGATCAGCGCCGCTACCGGGTTTTGTGAGGCAGTACTGCTGGACAACGGTTATCTCACCGACTTGAGGACGGGCCTGGCCGGCGCGGTTGCGGCGCGTCGCCTGGCCAGGGACAATATCAATACAGTCGGCGGTGTGGGCGCCGGC
>VYCZ01000435.1 GCA_009843675.1 Gammaproteobacteria bacterium
GTAAATTGTCAATACACTGTAATGACAAACTTTGACATTAACACAAGCAACTCACAGCAGCTTATGAATATCCTGGGTAAGAATGAAAAACCCCGTCCGGGTCGTATTTTTTCCGCAGCGCTGCCAGGCGTTGCCAGCTTTCTTCGGAAAAAGAGGATTTGACCCGTTCCGGGAACAGGGTTGCTTCAATTTCATTGATGTAAGTCCCTTTGCTGTAGGGTTGCAACAACGCGTTTGTGTGTCGCAGCCAGGTCTCGTTGGCCGCGTCGTCTGCCGCGTCGTTCCAGAGCATGTAGCTGGCGATGTAATGATTGGCGATTCGTGAGAAGCAGGCGTCTGTACGCAGTTCCGTTTTCACCCCGTAGGCACATAATACATGGGTGCGGGCGGACTGCGTTGTCTTGAAATGTTCCGCCAGGGACAGCAGGGACTGTCCCGGTTCCTCGGTCCAGATGCTATCGACCATGTAACGGCCAATGCCGGTATCGAGACCCTCCGGGTTATACAACTGCTCGAAGGAACTCGGCTGGTACTCCAGCTTGAACACGCTGGCGGCAGCCAGCGCGCTGTTCGCAAACGGCGCCAGCATCGCCCTGGCTTCATCCTCCGTATCGGCAAACGCATTGACGCCCACCATACATATTTTCGCCTGGTCGGGAGGTGTATCCGCGGACGCCTGTGGATCGTGCATCAACAGCACGAGTATCTCTACGCGCTCATCTTTTTCTTCGCTGAGTTCATCCAGCGCGGCGAATACGGTGTGCAGCTTGTCGAGGGGCGTGATGTACATGCTGGTGTGGATCGCGCGCGGCAAGGGGTAAAGCTGTAGTTCCATGGCAGTGACGACACCGAAAAAGCCGTAACCGGCGCCGCGTACGGCCCAGAACAGGTCTGGATAAGCATCAGCGCTGGCGGTGACCTTCCTGCCGCCGGCCAGGACGATGTCTGCGCTTCTTATCGCATGACAGGCAATGCCGTCCCAGTGGGCGTTATTCCAGCCCATGCCGCCACCGAGCAAGTAGCCGCCCAGGGCCACGGTGGGGCAGTGGGCTGCTGGGAAGGCAAGACCGTGTTTACCGGCTTCCTGCACAAGTTGCTCCGACCAGAGCGCCGGCTGGATGCGCGCGGTCTTGCGTGCGGCGTCTATTTCGACGCCGCGAAGCAGCGCCAGGTCGATCAGCAGGCCGCCATTCCGCAAGGCCGCGCCGGTGGAATTATGACCGCTGCTCCTGGCCGATACCTTCAGCCCGTTGTCGGTGGCGTATTTCACCGCGGCGATGACATCCTGCTCGGATTGTGCCCGAATGATCGCGTCTGGATAGCGTTCCGGCTTTCTCAAGTGCCAGACCATGCTGTTGCGCCAGGCTTCATACCGGTCATGCGCCCGGTTGACCACTTCACCGCCCACCAACCGGTCCAACCCTTTAACAGCTTCGCCGGAGCGTGCGAACAATGAACCTGAGTACAGTTGACCGATAGCGCCTGTTATTCCCAGTGCGCCGAGTCGGCGCAGTACATCTCTTCTGTGTAAATCAGTTAACATGGTCACGCTCGTACAATCAGGTTTGTCAATAAGCGCCATTATGTAATAAAGTCTGCTTTCAGTGTTAAAAATTGTGCGTTTGGTACGAATACCAACAGTGACAACGCAAAACTGAACTGTAGAGGTTTATTAATGCCTGAAAACAAACCGGAATCAGTAGTACCGATCAAACGGGAAAATGCCACTCCCGAATTGCTGAAGGACATACAGCCCCAATATGCGCCGCTTGATCAACAACCTTATGATCGCCATTTCGGATTACGGCTGGCGACGCCCGTACCGGAGACCCACGGAATAAAAGACATCTGCATGGTCAGGAAAGGGCTGGCTGTCCTGATAGGCGATGTGGAGCATGATTTTGCCCACAGTGATATGAGTGAAAGCGGTGACGTGGTCAAATTTCATTTCCGTTACAGTGGCAGTAGTGAGATAGGCGCCGAGGGAGGAGAACTGGAGCCGGTGGACCCCATGACCTTCGGAGTATTGATTCAGCCTTCCGGGATGAAAAAGATTGAGTGTTTCCCCGCACACCAGCACGAACAATCGGTCACCCTGTTGTGTGAACCGCCATTCCTGGAAGAAATCATTTCCGGCACGTCGCTGTTGAAGTCTACGCCCCTGGGACAGTTCCTGTACGGTGAGCAGAAGGACATGTACTACTGTGCGGTACGTATGCGTCCCGAAATGATTTCTGCCGTCAGGTCTCTGTTTGAAACGAATTATACGGGCCGCCTGCAACAGTTACAGATTGAGGCCAAGACCCTGGAATTGCTTTGTTTCACACTGGACCAGTTATCAAAAATGTGGACGGCTACGGGATCGGATAAAACACCGCTACGGCAGAGGGACGTCAAACGCGTCGCGGAGATATGTGAAATTCTCGATAATGATTTGTCGAAAGCGCCTACCATCAGTGAACTGGCAAAAACCCTGTCCTGGAACGAGACTCAGTTGATGCGGGTGTTCAGGCAGGCCGTCGGCACGACCGTACATAATTACCTGCATCGGGCGCGCATGGAAAAGGCTTGTGATTTACTGGCAAATTCGGAATTGACGATTACTCAGATAGCCATGAGCCTGGGTTATGAATATTCGAGCAATTTCACCACGGCATTCAGAAAGCACTTCGGAGTAACTCCCAGACAGGTAAGGACCGGACATACCCCGATCGCGGTGTAAATGGATATAAACGACTGTTTCAGGCATGACTACCAG
>VYCZ01000288.1 GCA_009843675.1 Gammaproteobacteria bacterium
CCCGTGCCGGATCACCGGGTCGTTCATGATATATTGCGTTGCCTCTTCCAACGTTGGCGTCTTATATATAATCAAACCTCCACTTTTATCAGTAAACGGTCCTTTAGCGACAATGATTTTTTTCCGTAACAGGCCATTCACATAATCAAGGTGTTCCGGCAGAATTTGCCGTTCTCTGTTCTTGTCAACCACCTTAAAATAAGCGATATACAGGATCATTTTGCAGAATATCAACCTCGTCTCAGCTGATAGGCGACTCAAGTTTTCCGAGAGATGACTTCCAGGGAAATACCATCGGGGTCACGAAAAAAGAAATAATAATAGGTGGGGTTGTTGTTGAATACTTCGCTAAGGTCATCGACCTGGTGATTTTGCAGGTAAGCATGAAACGCTTGTGCATCCTCAACCTGGAAAGCCACATGGTTGGTGCCGACAACCTGGAAGTCCGTCAGGTTGTCCTTGCAGAAATCAGGGAGTCCTTTTGCCTGTTTATGGCAAAACAGTTCCAGGTAGCTGTCTCCCCTTTTTATAAACACGATATCCAGCGATAGCTCCGGCACCGAGACACGACTGGACTCCCTGAACCCCAGCACCTTTTCGTAGAATTCCATGGAACGCGCCAGGTTACTCACGGCCAGGGCGCCATGATGCAACTTGAATCCCGGTGGTTCGCTCAACTGTATATCCCGTAATAGAGTGTCACAGTAACATCCTGTGTGGATGTTCTATGGTTTGTTTTAAGGCCTGCATGAAACGGGCGCCGGCGGCGCCATCGATCACCCTGTGGTCGCAAGATACAGTAGCGGTCATCATGGTTGCAACAATCTCTTTCTCCCCTGAGTAAATACGTTTCTTTTCACCGGTCCCGACGGCAAGAATTGCGCCCTGAGGCGGATTGATAATGGCGTCGAATGCCTTGATTCCGTACATGCCCAGGTTGGAGAGGGTAAAGGTGCCGCCTTCGTATTCATCCGGCGACAATGAACCGGCTTTTGCCCGGTCCTCCAACACGCTCATTTCAGAGGAAATTCCGATAATGCTTTTCTTATCGGCTGCCCGCACGATAGGAGTCACCAACCCATTATCCAGGGCAACCGCCACCGCCACGTCGGCATCGTCGAAACGGCGGATGACATCGCCATCAAACTGTATGTTGACCTCGGGCACCTTGATCAGCGCCAGGGCAACGGCCTTGATGAGCAGGTCGTTTACGGAAATCCTCATCTCGCTTGCATCCTGGTTCATGCCTGTACGCAGTTGTAACAACGGGTCTATATTTACCTCGATGGTCAGCCGGTAATGGGGCGCGTTTCGTTTTGAAGCGCTTAACCTGGAGCCTATGGCGCGGCGCATGGAAGTTAATGGTATCTCCCGGTAGCCGCCGCTTTTTTTTGCCGGCGCCACCGGCGCCCGTGTCCGCTCCCGGACCGTAATGACGCCGGCCGCTTCCAGACTACGTTCAATATCCTTCTTTGATATACGGCCGTTTCTTCCGGTGCCGGTCACTTCCCGCAGGTCGATGGCATGCTTGTGCGCCAGCTTCTTCGCCAGGTGGGTCGCAGATACCGCTCTATCATCCTCATAATCTTTTTCGTTGGCAGAAACTGCAGCCGGATCGGCTTCACTCTTGTCTTGCGTTGTTATTTCCTTCTCTTCCATCTGCGAGTGCTCGAAATCATCATCAATATCGCCGGTCACTTCCATGTTCTCACTGTCTACCGGAACATATCCGGCAACAAACTCATCGATATCGGTATCTGCTAAGGTGTCCTCAGCAATAATGCCGATCAGGGCACCGACCGGAAGTTCTATCTGCTCTTCCGCCAACAACTGTCGAATCACGCCCTGAGTATGAGCTTCCAGCTCATAAGTAATCTTGCTGGTCTCAATATCCGCGATAACGTCACCCGGAGAAACTCTTGTCCCCGTCTCTACGCGCCATTGCGCCACCATGCCTTCAGTCATTGACAATCCGAGTTTGGGCATCACTATGGGGAAAATTTGATCAGTCATGGATCACGCTCCCAGGACTTCCTTGATTCCCTGTTTGATTCTTTCCACGCTGGGTATGTACAACTCCTCGAGCGTCGGAGCGAAAGGAATCGTTGTGTGCGGGGGCGTCACCAGTTTAACCGGCGCGCACAGGGCCTGCTGTGCGTTCGCTGCAACCAGCGCAGCGATATCCGTGGCGAAACCGCAGCGGGGGTATCCTTCATCGACAACGACCAGGCGTCCGGTCTCTTCCACTGATTCACAAATGGACTCCTCATCCAATGGAGACGTGCAGCGCAGGTCGATAACGGTACAGTGGACATCTTCCTCCTGTAGCTCATCTGCGGCCTGCTTGCACAAATTGACCATTCGCCCCAGTGAACAGATCGTAACGTCGTCGCCATCCCGGCAATAATTGGCTTCGCCGAGAGGAATGGTATAGCTTTGATCGGGCACCTCGCCTTTATCGTCGTACATCAACTTATGTTCCATGTAGATGACCGGGTCATCATCCCGGATCGCTTCGATTAACAGGCCTTTTGCTTCATAGGGGTTGGAAGGCATGACCACTTTAAGGCCGGGAATATGGGTAAACAAGCCATGCAAGGTCTGGCTGTGCTGCGCCGCGGCGTTGAAACCGCCGCCGCATTGCGTGCGTATGACCAGCGGCACTTTGGCCTGGCCTCCCAGCATATAGCGCAGCTTTGCGGCCTGGTTCATAATCTGGTCAAAACAGACACCGGCAAAATCACAGAACATCAATTC
>VYCZ01000252.1 GCA_009843675.1 Gammaproteobacteria bacterium
GTTGAATACGGCGCTGGAAGCGGGCGAGGAACTGGGCGCGACGGTTGCCAACATGCGTTTTGTGAAACCGCTGGACGAGGACCTGGTCGCCCGCCTGGCCGAGTCCCATGACTTGCTGGTTACTGTTGAGGAAAACGTGATACAGGGTGGGGCCGGCAGCGCGGTGAATGAATGTCTCGCCTCCCTGGGCATTGACCGGCGCGTCCTGAACTACGGCCTGCCGGACCGGCTGTTGCAACACGGCTCCCAGCAGGACATGCTGGAGGATGCAAGACTGACCAAAGCGGGCTTGCTGGACTTTATTGGCGGATATATGGGGTCAGAGTAAGAATTTCGCAGAAATTTTACTCTGACCCCTGAATTTCCTCGTTGATATGCCCTACCAAACGGCGCAGTACGTCCCTGGGTGATGTATCGGGGCGGGGCAGGTCTGCCCGTGTGCCCGGCACTATTTTCAGGTGCGCGAAGCGGGCGCCGTCCACGTCTTTCCGGGTATACAGTTCCCTGATCACGGCGAGGCCGGTACCGTCCAGGGCCATGCCGTAGCCGCAGGCGGCGGCGATATCCGCGAAGTCCACGTTGGCCGACACGGTGGCCTGTGATCCTGTGGATTCATGGACGCCGTTGTCCAGCAATATGTGCGCCAGGTTATTCCGGCCGTAACTGCCGATGGTGGCGAAGTTGCCCATGCGCATGAGACCGGCGCCGTCACCATCCACCGCGGTCACTTCCAGGTCCGGCCTGGCCAGGGAGACGCCCAGGGCAAAGGAAGAGGCGCAACCCATCGACCCGACCATGTAGAGCTGGTTGGCGCGGTCGTCGAGGGCGAACAACTCCCGCCCTGTGTAACCCGTTGTCCCGATCAGGACGGAAGTTCCCACCGGGGTATGGCTGATTATCTCCCTGAGCGCCTGTCCCCGGGTGAGATCCGCCGGACCTGGCGCAATACTTTTGCGCAGGCACTGGATGCCGGCCCGGGAGGGAATGGATTCGCCTTCCAGCGCATGCGCCGCCACTGTTCCCTGCTCCATGAGCAGGGCATACGGTCTTTGCCGTTCGGTAAGGTAGCGGTGCGCCCGTTCCAGCGCCGGGCCGATGTCCTGCTCAACAGCCGGGAACGGTTCCCAGGGGATTTCCATCAGGTTGAACAGGCCGCCGGTGATCCTGCCCATCAGTTCATGCTGCGGTTCGTCCCTGCGGCCCGGCCTGCCGCGGTGGGTGACTATGAGCAATACCGGGATATCGAACGTGTTCGCCAGTGACGTCAGCGGGTTGACCGCGTTGCCCAGGCCCGAGTTCTGCATCATCGCCACGGCGCGCCGGCCGCCCACCGCCAGGCCGGCAGCGGTGGCCACGGCATCGCCCTCATTGGCTGACGAGACGTAGGTAAGCTGATCGTCGTTGATGACGTAATTGATGAACGGAGTCAGGTAGGAGCAGGGCACCCCGGTATACCGGGTAAACCCCAGACCTCGCGCGGCTTCAATAAAGGCTTCAGCGTCGATCATTTTTCGCCATACATCCGTAATAGATTCTTCCGCAGATGACGCAGATTAGCGCAGATTATTTTTTATTTTTTCATCTGCGTTCATCTGCGTAATCTGCGGATAAATCACTTTCCTCAATCGGAGGTAAAATCCCCGGCGCGGTCGATGTCGTTGACGCTGTTCACGTCCAGCCAGTGCCCGTTGATGTAGTGCACGGTGACGGGCCGGCTGCTGCGGGTCAGGTGGTTGAGCAGGTCCGGCAGGGTCAGCTTGTCAAAGCCGGACAGGGCTTCCAGTTCGTCCAGCGCCTGTTCCAGCCACAGCCTGCCCCGGGACCTGGTCCGCATCATGCCCGTCCAGCGGCCGGAAGGCGGATCGTCCGGGAGTTTCTCTTCACCGACCCGTTGCAGCCTGACGTCCTGCATGAACATGGAGCGGTCATCGGGCCGGTCGCACCAGACATAGTCCGGAGCGCCTGTGATCTCCGTCTCGTTGATCAGGGAGTCGACAACGATGACAATTTCGCCGTCATGCTCCAGCAGGTCCTGCAGGATGTACGACCTGAACAGCAGGTCGCCGTATATGATCACCATGTCGTCGCTGAACTTGTCCCTGGCGCAGGCCAGGGAATAAAGTTCTCCCGTGGATTCGTAACGGGTATTCAGGCGCATGTCGATCCCGTTCAGGTCCAGGGCTTCCGACTTGTAGCCGGCGATCACCGTAATGTCGTTCACGGAACGCTTCTTGAATTCATCCACCAGCCTTTGCAGCAGGGGTTTGCCGCGAATGTTCAGCATGGCCTTGGGCCGGTCTTCGGTCAACTCGTACAGGTTGTTGCCCCGGCTCGCGGCCAGGACCAGCGCGCGGCATTCCCCGGCGCTGTTCAGGTAGCGTTCCTGCGCCCGCAGAAGTTCGTCCGCGCCCTGTAACCGGAAGATGTTGTCGACCTCGGTGATGATATCCTCGACATCGACCAGGGACTGTTGTTCGAAAATTTCCCTGCTGGTGTTTTCCATGGCCCTTACCGAGGCGCGGATCATCTGGTTTGCCCAGATGACCAGGCTGACCCCGGCTTTGCGGAACACGTCCACCGGTGTGCTGTAGTATTTTGTCGGGACGATAACCAGGGGGCAGGAACCGTCCCACGCGCCGGCAAAGGCAAGGATTTCATCCGCGCGCGATTGCCTGCTGTGTATCAGTATGGCGTCGGCGCCTGCTTCGCAATAGGCCGAAGCCCGTTTCAGGGCTTCATCCATGC
>VYCZ01000227.1 GCA_009843675.1 Gammaproteobacteria bacterium
ACCCAGTTGCATCATATCAAGGAATATATCAAGGCCAATATCTGCAACCCCGACCTGTCCCCGGCCATGATCGCCAAGGCCGGCGGCATGTCCTCCCGTTACCTGCACTGGTTGTTCAATGCCAACGAGGACGCGGATACGGTCAACCGGTATATTTTCCACCAGCGCCTGGACCTGTGCGCACGGGACCTGTCGAACCCGCACATGAAAAACAGGAAGATCTCCGACATCGCCTTCTACTGGGGGTTCCAGGACACCGCGCATTTCAACAAGCGCTTCAAGCAGGAATATCAACTGTCTCCCGGCGCATACCGGGAAAAGATGCAACAGTAGACATCCGGTAATTGAGAAGCATTTTTTATCCTTACTTTGTGCTAAAATCCAATTACTGAAACCCAGATGGAATATAAGGAGGTATATCTTTATGGCCGCTATCATGTTTGATACTCATGCTTTCGTAAAAGAACTGACCGGAGCTGGTATGCCCGAACAACAAGCCGAGGTGCTGGCGCGCTCTCAGGCAACGTTGATTAATGAGAAACTTGTTACGAAACAGGATTTGAAACAGGAATTGAGAGAGCTGGAGCTACGGCTGACTTACAACCTGACTATACGCTTCGGTTCCATGATGGTAATTGCCATCGGGGTAATTGCCGCGCTGGTCAAACTTCTGTGATGCCAAGGGGGACAACATGACCAGACCGCAAAACAATACCCGCGAAGACAAGCTGCTGGGCTTCGACGCAGAAATTACCCGCCGCGATTTCATCGGCAGTAGCCTGATCGGCGCCGGCGCCGGGTTGCTGTATGCCAACGCACCGGGCCTGATGCGTAAAGCAAACGCCCAGACACTGGCTGTTCCCCTGACCGGCGTAGGTCCCGACTGGACCGGACCCGGCGGCATCGGCGATTACAAGGATGCAAACGGCAATACCCATCAGGTAATGAATGACGGCCACGGTATCCGCAACGGCACATTCGAAAAAGCCTTCAAGGACGCCGTTGATTCAGGGGAAGTCTATGACCTGGTCGTAGTGGGTGGCGGTTTTGCCGGCCTTGCAGCCGCGTACCGTTACCACGAGGACCGGCCGGACGCATCGGTTCTTATCATGGATAACCACGCCATGTTCGGCGGCGAAGCCAAGCAGAATGAATTTGAAGTGGACGGCGTCCACCTGTGGGCGCCCCAGGGCTCGAACGGCAGCGTATTCCCGCCCAACCGCACCAAACCCATCGGCTGGCACCATGACTACTGGGACAAGCTGGGACTGCCGCAGGAATTCAAATACCAGGCGGCGAAAAACCTGGATAAGGACCTGAATATCCCGCGGGACGTATACAGCCCCATGCACATTGCCTGGGAGCATGCGGACCTGGCCCACTATTACGAGAATCACGGCATGGTGATGAACCCCTGGAACAGCGGTTTCAGGGATGCGCCGATGGCGGAGAGCCTGAAGCGCGAGCTGTTGCAGATGGAACTTTACAAGGACGTGCCGTACCGCAAGGAGGACTGGCACCATTGGCTGGATACCATGACCTATGAGGAGTTCCTGACCCGTCACGTAGGCGTTTCAAAAGACGTAACGCCGTACCTCAATCCGCAGACCGCGGCCATGGGGTGCGGCCTGGGCGCGGACGTCATTTCCGCGTATTCCGCCTATGAATTCGTCCAGCCCGGGGTGATTACCTACAAGCGCCATGCCGGCCTGGAAGACCCGTCCGATTACGTTTACCTGGCCAGCTTCCCGGGCGGCAACACCGGCATTGCCAGGCACTTCGTCAAGGCCATGATCCCCGGAGCCATCGAGGGAGACAATTCCCTGTCCGCGGTGCTGTTCAACGGCATTAACTGGAACGAACTGGACAAGGCCGGCCAACCGACCCGCATGCGCCTGTCCGCCACCGTGGCGGGCGTGATGCACGATGGTTCTCCCAACTCCGCCAAAAGCGTCTCCGTCATCTATTACAAGGGCGGCAAGCTGCACAAGGTCAGGGCGAAAAAAGTCGTCATGGCCAGCGGCCAGTGGGTGAACCGACTGGTGTGCAAGGACCTGCCGCCGGAATACCAGGCCGCCATGGCGACTTTCCACCATGCGCCCATGCACACCGTCAACGTGGCGCTGCGCAACTGGAAGTTCCTGGAGAAGCTGGGCGCCACCGCAGTGCGCTGGTTCGAAGGTTACGGCTGGTTTTTCAGCCTGCGCCGGCAGATGATTATCGACGGCAAGGAGCCGATGCCCCTGGATCCGAATAAACCTACGGTGCTGACGATGTACAACTCGTTCTGCAACCCCGGCATACCCATGCCGCAGCAGGCGACCACTGCCCGCATGCAATTGTTCGCGCTGCCCTACGCCGACGTGGAGCGCGGGGTGCGGGAACAATTTACGAAGATGTTTTCAGCTTACGGTTTCGACGCCACACGCGATATCGCCGGCATTGTCTCGAACCGCTGGGGGCACGCCTACGTGGTGTCGCCACCGGGGTTTTACTACGGCAAACACGGCGAACCGGCAGCCAGCGACGTGATCCGCAAACCTCACGGCCGTATTTCATTCGGCCATTCCGAACTGACCGGCGCCCAACTCTGGGGCACGGCGGCAGAAGAAGGTGCACGCGCAGCCGAGCAGGCCCTTGATATAAGTTAATACCCTTCGGGGTCAGAGTAAGAAATTCCGGGATAGATGGGGTCAGAGTCTGACTTATCCCCACGAATTTCACAAAAAAAGTGATT